>JBOGMA010000062.1:0-3359 GCA_050746465.1 Acidobacteriaceae bacterium | reverse complement strand
GATCCATATCAGCGTGTGGCTGATGAGCGAAGGGCGAGTGATTCGCGAGGACGCCGCCTCGAAATCGAAAACACATCGATACATCGTCGCGTTCGACGCGGTCGAGGCGGGCGCCCTGATTGCGATTGCCTGGTCCACGGTGCTGTATATGCACCGCGGCTGAGCGGGTCCTAAGTCCTAATCGGCACCGACGGGTTTAGGTTCCTTTGCGCTGAGTTCGGCGACCCGATGAGCCAGAAGCTGTTCCAGTTCCTCAAGGGCCTTGGAGAAGCCTTCAATGCCTTCCTTCAGCTTGTCGTGTGCCATGCGGTCGGCGGCGTGCATTTTCTCGAAGGTGGCTTCGTCGATGTGGAGCTTCTCTATCTCCATTGTCTTCGCCTTGGCCGGGTCGAGCTTGCGCGGGAGGTCGGCCTGGATCGCGTCAAGTTCTTCGAGGAGCTTGGGCGAGATGGTGAGCAGGTCGCAACCGGCCAGTTCCCGTATTTCGCCTGTGTTGCGGAAGCTGGCTCCCATGACCTGTGTCCGGTAGCCGAACTTTTTGAAGTAGTTGTAGATTGTGGTGACGGACTGCACGCCGGGGTCGTCGGCTCCCTGGTAGTCCTTGCCTGTGTCCTTCTTGTACCAGTCGAGGATGCGTCCAACGAATGGCGAGATCAGCGTGACGTTGGCCTCGGCGCAGGCGATGGCCTGGTGAATGCCGAACAGCAGCGTCAGGTTGCAGTGGATCCCTTCCTTCTCAAGCTGCTCGGCGGCGCGAATGCCTGCCCAAGTGGAGGCGATCTTGATGAGAATGCGGTCCTTGCTGACGCCCTGCTGCTTATAGAGGGCGATGATGTCCCGAGCCTGCTGCATGGTCTTGGCCGTGTCATAGGAGACCCGCGCGTCGACTTCAGTGGAGACGCGGCCTGGAACGATGGAAAGAATCTTCTTGCCGAAGGCGACGGCCAGGTGTTTGAAGGCTTCTTTGGCTACGGCTTCGTCGCTTGCGTTTTCGCCGAGGCGCTTCTTGGCGTCGGCCAGCACACCATCCACGATGGGCGCGTACTGCGGCATCTGGGCCGCCTTGGTGATGAGCGACGGATTGGTGGTCGCGTCCTGCGGCTTCACCTTTTCGATTTCGGCGATTTCGCCGGTGTCGGCCACGATTGTGGTCATGCCACGTAGTTGTTCAAGCTCAGCCTTCGCCATCATTCCTCCTTGCGATACTTCGTTATTATCGGCTATCTGCTTGTGAAATCAAATGAGTGGACTTGCGTACAGCTTGCTTGTTCCCCCCACAAGCAAAAAGCGCATATGTGGGCCATCCAGAATTTTGTGTGACGCGGTGCGGTATCTCTCTTTGTTTAGATGCGCGGGCGGTCAGCGGGTTACGGGATTGGCGAGGGTTCCTATGCCGGGGATGGAGACTTCGACGCGATCGCCGGACTGCATGGGTGCGACGCCAGCGGGGGTTCCGGTGGGTATTACGTCGCCGGGAACGAGCGTCATGGCGGTGGTGATGTAGCGCAGCAGGGTGTCGATGGGGAAGATGAAGTCCTGGGTGTTGCCGTGCTGCTTTGTTTCGCCGTTGAGGCGGGTTTCGACGGTGACGCCGGACCGGGGATCAACCTCATCGGTGACAATCGGGCCCATGGGGCAAAAGGTGTCGAAGCCTTTGGCGCGTGACCACTGGCCGTCGGACTTTTGTAGATCGCGTGCGGTTACGTCGTTGACGATGGTGTAGCCCCGAATGTAGGGGGTCACGTCTTCATCCGGGCCGATGCGGGATGCGGTTTTGCCGATGACGACGGCGAGTTCACCTTCAAAGTCGACGCGCTGCGATTGCTCAGGAATGCGGATGGGCTGGTTGGGTGCGATGACCGCCGATGGGGGCTTGAGGAATAGCAGCAGCTGTTTGGGGACTTCGTTGCCCAGCTCAGCAGCGTGGTCGCGGTAGTTGCGGCCGATGCAGACGATTTTGCGCGGGACGACGGGAGCGAGGAGACGGACTGAGTCAACGCGGACGGGGGTAAATTTTGTTGTGGAGAGCTTCGTCCAGGGGTCTTCTTCGAAGGGCGGGAGCAGGCGCTCGATCCAGAGCATTCCGTCGCGGTCAGCAACTTCTCCATATTGTGGGCCGTGTTTGGTTTCGAAGCGGCAGTACTTCATTGGTTCCTCCTGGAGTTGATTCGGGAGCATTCTTCCTATGGGAGCGATTCTTCTACTTCATTGGAGCGGGGGCTTTCGTTTCCGTCGCGGTCAACGGCGGTTACGGAGTATTGATAAGAGCGGCCGGGTTGGGCGGTGGTGTCGCGGAAGGATGGCCCGGCGGCGACCGCGCCAATGCGCGCAGGGGCGGCGGCGGACCCCGCGGCGCGGCGGTAGATTCGGTAGCCGGCGAGGTCGGGTTCAGTGTCCGGTTGCCAGGAAAGATCGATGGAATGAGCTTCGGAGTCGGCTACGGCCTCCAGGCCGCTGGGAGTTGCGGGGGGAAAGAGATCGCGCGCGTTGATGGTGATGGAAGCGCCGGGTGCGCTAGCGACCTCGATGGTTCGACCCTCTATGCTGGCTTTTTCTATGCGCTGAAGGAGATAGGTGTAAGTGTGGTCGAGGCTGGCATCGGGATCGAGGGCGCGGCCTTCATCGGGGCCGGTGAATTCGAGGGTTTGCTGATAAGGAACCATCTGCTTTGCCGCGAGGAAAGGTTGGGCAGGAGACTTTGAAGTCTTTTTTGCCGCCGCCGCTGCCTCATTCGAAATCAGCGCACGCTGGATTCGTATTGTCTCGGTGGCTCCCGTCGGGGTCCAGGTGAGAACGATGCCGTCCGGCTGAGCATGTGCGCTGAGATTGAGGATTTGGGGCGGGGCCGAACCAGCGGCAGTGATGGCCGGGTTGGAAGGGCCGGCGCTGCGGCCCGATTCATTCTCCAGTTCTATGGTGTAGATAAGCGGGCGGAGCGGACCGGAGGAGAGCGCGGCGGGGAGCTTGTCGGTGAAGGAAGCCTCGGATTGGGGGGCGAGCCTAAGGTCGCCAACTTTGACGCAGGGGCTGATTTCGGCGCGGCAGAGTATAACTTTCTGCTTTCCCTGGAGAAGAACCTTGTCGGTGGCCCGTTTGGGCATGCTCCAGTGGAGGTTGACCTGATTGCCGACGCGCTGGGCGGTAAGATCGGCGACTGGCTGCGGCAGCTTGAGGCTGGGAGGCTGGGGCGAGGCAACCATTCCGCATCCCAGAACGGCTGGGAGCAGCAGGCAGCAGGCAGGTGCGAGGAGCACGCCAACAACGGATCGGGGCTTACGGCGCGGGAGGGCTACCGCCACTTGACACGTCTCACGAAACACTCCGAGAATTGCGCGCGGCAGTTGAACCAAGGAAAAAGG
>JBOGMA010000061.1:0-2657 GCA_050746465.1 Acidobacteriaceae bacterium | reverse complement strand
TGAAGCGTGTTGCTCCGCTGCACGGAATGGAAGAGTGCGAGCTGGAGTGGCTGGCGACGCATGGGATTGAGCGCAAGGTCCCGGCGGGAGCGACACTGTTCCACCAGGGCGATGTCGCGGACCGGATGACGATTCTGCTGAAGGGCGAGGTGCATGTTCGGAGGGAGCGGGGCGGGCCGGCGGCGCTGTTCATTGGGCGGACGGGGCTGATTACGGGTCTGCTGCCTTTCTCGCGGATGAAGACTTACGGCGGGCATGGCTTTGCGGTTACGGACTTGTGGGTGCTGGAGTATCCGCGGGAGATGTTTGCGGAGGTGACGGCGGCGGTTCCCTCGATGACGCAGCGATGCGTGAGCGTGCTGCTGGACCGAGTGCGGGAGATTACGCGGCTGGAGCAACAGGCGGAGAAGTTGAACGCTCTGGGCAAGCTGGCGGGGAACCTGGCGCACGAGATGAACAATCCGGCGAGCGCGGCGCAGCGGGCGGCTTCGGGGCTGCTGGATGAGCTTCGAGTTTATGGACATGAGAAGTACCGGATGGGCGGGCTGTGCCTGGACGAGGAGCACCTGTTGCGGATTCGCGACTGGCAGGACTCGGTGCGTGGAAGGCGGAAGCTGCTGGCGGAATCCTCGCCGGAAGGAACGGCGCGGGAGGATGGTATCCAAGCGTGGCTGCGTGGGCATGGGGTGGAGCAGACGTGGAAGATTGCTCCGGAGCTGGCCGAGCTGGGCGTGAGGGCGGAACAGCTTGAGCCGCTGGAGTTTCTGAATGCCGAGTCGCTGAGTGTGGTGCTGGGGCAGTTTGCGTCGTCGGTGCGGGCGGAGCGGATTGCCGAGGCGATGCTGGACTCGACGGCACGAATTTTTGATTTGATTCGGGCCATCAAGGACTACTCGTATATGGACCAGGCGCCGATTCAGGACGTGGATGTGCGGCAGGCGCTGGAGAACACGCTGGCCATGCTGCAGTCGCGGCTGGCGCGGGTGGATGTGGAGCGGCGGTATGAGCCGGAGCTTCCGACGATTGCGGCCTACGGCAGCGAACTGAACCAGGTGTGGATGTCGCTGCTGGAGAATGCTCTGGACGCGATCAACGACGAGGGCAAGATCACGCTGGCGGCGCGGCGGTCAGGCGACATGCTGCTGATCGAAGTGTGGGACAACGGCGAGGGGATTCCGAAGGGAATTCAGGACCGGATATTCGAGCCGTTCTTTACGACCAAGGCGACGGGCACTGCGCTGGGGCTGGGGCTGGATACGGCTCAGCGGATTGTGCGGCGGCATCGCGGGTTCATTCATGTGCAGTCGGAGCCGGGGGCGACTTGTTTTGAGGTCAGGATTCCGGTGGATCAGTTGCAGGCGTACTGAAGGGGTGAGCGTTCAGCGTTCAGCGGTCAGAAGCCGGGTTGATTGTTGGCGTCATTTTAAAGACGAGGGCGGCTTGATGGCCGCCCTTCACTATAGATTTTCGGCTGCTCTACCCTGGCGGCGAAGACCTGTCGCGGGGGATCCCGGCTCACCTCAGATGTCGAGGTTCTTTACGTCGAGGGCGTTTTCCTCAATGAACTTGCGGCGGGCTTCGACGTCTTCGCCCATGAGGGTGGTGAAGATGGTCTCGGTTTCGGCGATGTCTTCGAGTTTGACCTGGAGGAGGGTGCGGCGCTCGGGGTCCATGGTGGTTTCCCAGAGCTGCGTGGATGTCATTTCGCCCAGTCCCTTGTATCGCTGGACCTGGTACTCGCGGCGGCCCTGCTCGATTACGTAGTCGAAGAGTTCGTGCGCGGTTTGCTTTTCGACCGGTTCGAGCGAGGCGCGGCCGGTACGCTTGGGCGCGGGTTTGGCGGCTTCGGCTTCGCCGGTGGTTTCGCCTTCAGACTCTTCGGAATCCGGCGTGGCCGGGGCCTTGCTTGCGTACTCGATGAGGAAGGGCGGTTCGAGCAGGCCCTTGATCTGGACGTACTTGGAAGCCATCTGGCGGTATTCGGGCGAGGAGGCGAGGGTCCAGTTGATCCAGCGCTCGGCTCCCTGGGAGTCGGTGAAGCTGAAGGACCAGGTCTGGTGCTCCTCGTCGCGCTCGGGCGTGGAGAGTCCCCTGAACCGATACTTCTTTTTGATTCCGTCCAGCGCATCGTGCAGGGCTTGCAGCTTGGCCGGAGGCTTGTCGTTCTCGCTCTCGAAGTCGGAGCGGTGCGCGAGCTCGTGGCGCGCGAGCAGACCGGCGATCTCCTCGTTGCGAAGGCGCTTGTTCACCTTGTCGAAGAAGCCGAGGTATTCGTTCAACTGGCCCATGAACTTGGTGAGGGCCGCGCCCTCGATCTTTTCGGCGCTCTCGCCGTGGCGAACGACCATGCCGTCGGAGGCGCGCTTGATCATGACTTTGACGAATTCGCGCTCGTCCTTGATGTACTGCTCGAACTTGCCCTTTTTGATTTTGAACAACGGCGGCTGGGCGATGTAGACGTGTCCGCGTTTGATGAGTTCCTGCATGTGGCGGAAGAAGAAGGTGAGCAGGAGGGTCCGGATGTGGGAGCCGTCCACGTCGGCGTCAGTCATCAGGATGATTTTGCCGTAGCGGATTTTCGTGGGGTCGAAGTCGTCCTTGCCGATGCCGCAGCCGAGGGCGGTAATCATGGCGCGGATTTCCTCGTGGCCCAGCAT
>JBOGMA010000060.1:0-8577 GCA_050746465.1 Acidobacteriaceae bacterium | reverse complement strand
GTCCCCACCAGGCTGTTTGATTCGCTGGCGATCGTCTGCCCTGTCTTGCCGAAGTTTGTGTTCGGGGTGCAGCTTGCCGGGCTTGTGAAAATGTTAAACGCGGTGCAGATTCCCCCGTCCGGACCTGCAAAATTCGGATGATTCAAAATATTGAAAATATCAGCCCGGAACTGCAGCTTGGCTTTTTCACCCAGCGGGAAATTCTTCATCCCGGCAAAATCCCACTGGAAAAATCCAGGCCCCCGCAGGCTGTTGCGCCCCACGTTCCCAATCGTCGAGGGATCACCCGGAATCGCGTTGAAGTTCGGCTCAATCTGGTAGGCGGCCTGGTTATAGCTCCGGTTCGGCCAATCAACGCCCCCCGGCGCCAGCACCGGCTGACCCGTGGTATCCGGCCGCGCCGGAAGCCCGAAGAATCCGCTCTCGATTGAGACATTCACCGGAGGGCCCGACCGCACCTGGAAAATACTCGACGTCTGCCACCCGCCCAGCACTCCGCGCTCCAATCCGTTGTAACCCTCCAGCTTCGGCATCTGGTAAACAGCGCTCGCCGTAAAGTTGTGGCGAATGTCCCAGTCTCCTGGCCCGCGATCAAAGTTCGGATCATATGGATTCGAAAACCCGCTGAACACATTCACCATATCGTCAATCTCGTGCGACCACGTGTAGTTCGCCTCCAGATTTAAATTCCGCGCGTTGTGCCGCAACTGCACCTGTAGAGCGTTGTAGCTGGAGTTGAGAATATCGCCGTCATAGTATTCGTTCGCGTATCCCGAAAGCTTCCGCGTCTGGAACACGTAGTCCCCCGGATTCAGGTTCACCGCCGCAAAGTCGACGCCCGCCTGCATGTGGTGGTCCTGATTGCCGGTGTAGTTGAGGGTGAACACGGTGTTTGGCCCAAACTGCTGCTGCACTCCAAACAGCCAGTTCGGCGAAATGGGATCTTTTGGGTTTTGTGGAAAGATATAGACGTTCGCCGTTCCTGCAGGCAGCGCCGGGTTCGTCGCGGGATATGCAATCGACTGTCCTGGCGCTAGCTGGAACACATTCACGCTGTAGCTCTGGTAGGCCGGAACGTTGGTGACCAGGTTAAAGCCGAAGTGCATCGGGTTATAGAACAGCCCATAGTAGGCGTGAATCACAGTCTTCCCCGTCCCAAACGGATCGTAGGAAAGCCCGATACGTGGCGCGATGTCGCCCTTCGGCGCCGAGTACGGAGCCTTGTTCGCAGACAGGAAGCTCTGCGTCCCGTAATCAAAGTTCTGTAGGTTATTGTTCCGTTCCGTCCACGGCGTGCTGTACCCATAGCGAAGGCCCAGGTTGACCACCAGCTTCCGATTCACCCGCCAATCGTCCTGGACATAAAAATCCCAGTTGGAATTGCGAACACCCACAAAATTCGGGAATCCAATCTTCTGCAACACGAAGGGGTTGTTGTTTTCAAGATCCGAAAAACTTCCGAACTGGTACGACTGCAGCGACCGCAACCATTCATCGTTTCGGTTGAAGCGAAGCTGCACGCCCATCTTCAGCGTATTCGCGCCCATCGTCTTCGTCACGTTATCCAGAATTTCAAATACTGAAAATGGCGTGATTTGATTGAACGACATTGCCCCTGGCAGCGCACCCAGGTTTGTGAAAAACCCTCCAAACTGCGTAAGAGGCGTCGGTGTGTTCGAATTCGTATCAGAGTAGAACCGATTCAACGCCACCGACGCCTCATTCAGCAGCGTGGGACCAAATGTGTGGTTCTCATGCACCATTGCATACTGCGTCTTCAAATACAGAGGCGTCACCTGCCCCTGGTTCAATCCCGTCGTCTGCGTAGTCAGCGAATCATCAATGCTGTACCGAACAAACATCCGGTCCGACGGCGCAATGTTGTAATCCACTCGAACCGCCCCGCTGTCCTCACGCAAAGTCGTCGGCAGCGCCGCCGGATCATAGACCAGGTCCGCGCCCGCCGCAGGATTGCCTGTATCTGTTGTGTCAGGAACAGCGCACGAAGCTGGCGCGGGAATCGCCGTGCACCCCGCCGGCAGCGGAGCCATCTGCGCCAGCACCGGCTGCATCGACGGCACAAACTGCGACCGCACATACGCGCTCGGAATCTCATACAGCGAATTGATCGCCGTCGTCTTCTGCCGAATCCCCTCATAGTTCACGAAGAAGAAGAGCCTGTCGTGAACGATCGGTCCTCCCAGGTTTCCGCCAAACTGGTTCATGCGCAACGGCTGCTTGCCCAGCGGCCCGCGCGCAAAATAATCCCTCGCATCCAGCGCGTCATTGCGAAAATACTCAAACAACGTGCCGTGATAGCTGTTCGTGCCGCCCCGCGTCACAATGTTCATCTGCGGCCCCAGCGAGTGTCCCACTTCCGCGCTATATCCGCTGTTGGCAAAGTTGATCTCCTGCACGCTGTCCACGCTGCCCCGCGTCAGCCTGGCCTGCTCGTTGCCTTCCGTTTCGCTGAAACCGTTCACGTCGCCGCGCGAAGCGTTCTGCCCATCCAGCGTAATGTCGAGTCCGGTAAAAAAGTTCTCCTGCCCGTTCACGCTCCCCTGGAACGGCCCAATCGAGTTCACCGACCCCGGCGCAATCTCCAGAAAATCCGTGATGTCGCGCCCGTTGATCGGCAGGTTACGAATCTGCGTCGCATTCAGCGTGGTCCCGGACGTTGGAGACGTGGTATTCACCGACGTGCTGGTGCCGGTCACGTTCACTGTCGTCTTTCCGCCCGCCACCGCCAGCGCCAGATTCACATTCACCGTCGAGCCCACGCTCAGCGTCAGCGGCTTGGTCGTCGTCGCGCTAAACGCAGCCGCAGACGCCGTCACCGTGTACTCGCCAAACGGCAGGGCCGCAGCGCTGAAGTTCCCCGCCCCATTCGACGTCACCGTCTTCTTGAATCCCGTTCCCGTGTTCAGAACCGTCACCGTCGCGTTCGGGATCGCCGCACCGGTCGAATCGGTGATTGTTCCATTGATCGTGCCCGTATCAAATGTGCTTACGCTCTGAGCGTTGAGCGGCGTCCACACGGAAGAAAGTAACGCAACAACCGCAATCGCAAACAACCCTGTAACCACTTTCTTGATATTCACTACTGCCGACATCGCCGCCTCCGCAACGCAAATAGTTGTTGCTCTAAGCCAACTTTGGTGTGCCAAACCGAACCTTTGTCATCCCGAGTTCGCGCAGCGAACGGAGCGGAGGAACCTGCTTTTCCTATGCCGGTACAACAACACCGATTCTGCTTTGGCCTTCAGAACGCAAAATTTCGTGTTCTGTTTCTTGCCATAAAGACTATTGTTGCTTTCTATTTGCTGTCAATAGCGAGTCGTCGACTTTCTTTCACAAAAATTTCGGGCAGCTGAATTACCCGCCGCCCGCCAACTTTCCCTTGGCCCGAAACCCGCCAAACTGTGCGATTCCACTCAGCCTCCAACGGCTAACGCCGATCCCCTAATGGCTATTTTCTGGTGCCTAATGGCTGTTGCGTATTGCCTAGTGCCTGTCGCCTAACGACCGCCCCACCAAGCCGTCCATTCCCGCGCCGCCGGGTCCACCTCAACTACTCCGCTTTCGTTTTTCCTCACAGCCGCACCCGAAATTCGACCGAACCCCACGCCAGGAAAGACATCCTCCCGCAGTTCCACCGCCTCCGGAGCCGAACCCTCTCCGCGCCTGAAATGAACTTTCCATGCCCGCGCGCCCACCGGCTCCACTTCAAGCGAGATCGGCCCAAACCGCGTCGGCGTCTCCGTCAGTGCAAACGCCTTCCGAGCCCGTGCATCCTCCGCCGCAAAACCATCCAGCAGCCTCAGCTTTTGCCCATCCTCCAGCACCAGCGCATGACGCAGGTAGCGCACGCACTCCGCGCTCGCCCAGTTGTGCGGCATGTCTCCCCACAGCATTCCCAGCAGCGAGGCTTGCAGCGGCTGCTCCTCGCGCCACGCGTGCAGCGGAGAAGCATGGTTCAAATATCCGGTGAATGTCCGGTGGGCCCAGTCGCGCAGCCCCGCCCACAAATAAACCTCCGCGACAAAGGCCGCGTTGTAGGTCCACAAGCCCCCGTGATGCAGCCATCCCGTTTCCGCCGGAACATCCTCCTGCGTGCACGCCTGCATCAGCGCGACATGCCCACGCACAATGGGATCGTCCGTCGGAAATACTTCGCCCGGAAAAATAGTCTGTGAAAGCGCCCACTGCGCCGACTGCGGCCTCGGCCGGTCCCACGCATCCTCGTGCATCGCCGGGTCCTCGCGCATCAACATCGGCAGATACCGAAACCCGCGCGGGTCCGCAACCATCTCGTCCCGAGCCGCATTGTCCAGCGCAGCCTTCATCTCCGCATAAAAACCGGCCGCCCGACTCAAATCCGCAATCTTCAGGCTCTCATTCGCCCGAGCCACGGCCCGCAGTCCAGCCAGAGCCCACAGCGTGTTCGTAAATTCGTAATGAATTCCGCCAATTCCGCCATCCGCAAATCCCGGCGGCAGAATCCCATACTTCCCGTTCGGCGAATTTCCCTTCCGAGCCTCTTCCCGCAGCGCAATCAAAAACTCAATCGCGTGCCCCACCTTGGGAGCCAGTTGCCGCAGCATTCCCCAGTCCTGCTTCAGCTCACACGCCCGCACCAGCGTGAACATCGCAATCGCCGTGTCTTTGTAGTGCTCCTTCCCCGCCGACGCAATAATCTGCCCGCTCGCAACCTGATGCGTCCACTCCGAGAGCAGCCCCTTGTCCGCATCCTCGTCATACCCTAGATAGCGCGCCGCCTCCAGCAGAAAATTCCCATCCACAATCCACATGCCGCGATAAACCGTCGGCCCAACCTCAAACACCAGCATCCCGTCTTTCATTTCCCGAGCCTGCTGAATGTTCCGTGCGCACGCCACCAGAAAATCGCCCTTATCCCCTGGCACCGCCCAGTCCACAACATCGCCGAAGGCCCGCCAGTTGCGCCAATACTCCCTAACCTCGCGAAGCAGCTCTTCCGGCGAGACATCCGTCTGCATTCGCCTCGCACCCTTCTGCGCAATCCGAAACAAATACCGCAGCGGAGCATCCGCCTTCGCCGTCCCATGCTCCAGATACAGTTCATAGCCGGCTTCATCCCCGCGCCAGAACAAATCTCCCGTGCTCGCAAACGCATTCAACGGAATGCAGCTCATCCATGGAATCGCGGGAATTGCGGGAGTTGCGGGCGTATCGCCATCGCCCTTCACAACGTTGATGACCTTCCCCGAGCTCTCCCCCATCTTGTACTTGTCGCAAGATCCAATCCGCACCATCGGCGCAACCAGCACCTCGCTCGCCTTGGGACGAATCTCCATCAGCACGTTGTCCACGCGCCCTTCGCCTTCGCGTCGCGTCGCAAACGCCGTCAGCTCAAAGCTCGCCGCCGCCCGCTTCAGCCGCGTATGCACAATCGGAACCCCCGGAGCCTCCATCCGCTGCTCGAGCCATTCATCCCGACCCATCCCCGCCAGCGAAAACTCAACAACTGTCCTGAACTCTCCAATCCCCGCGAACGGACTCGAAGGAAAGTCGTAGCGCAAATCGCCCCGCTTCCCCAGAACCGTCTTATCCGGATCATCCGGAAAGCAGATCGTCGATTGAAAATCCGCGGGCGCATACCGAAAATCCACCGGCGTATCGCCTTCCACTCCACCCGCGCTCTTGTGCGATGTCGTCGCCTCGCCGCGCAGCGCCGCCGGAAGATCCAGTCCTGTCAAAACGCCGGCAGCAGCGCCGCCGGCAAGAAATGTCCGTCGATTAATTGGCTTCATCTCGCCTTTCAAGGCTCCAGCGTCTTCCAACGTTCAGCGCACCGCCCCGGTTCCGAAACCCACTGCACCGACTCAGGATTATTTTTGTATTGCGTGTAGATCGGAACCCCCGCATCCAGCCCCAACTCCGGATAAGCCCGCGGTCCGCGCACCGCAATCGGCGATTTCCCATACCGCGGATTCGCCCGCCACTCCACACCGCCGTCCCTCAGCAGCGGAAACCAAGCCAGCCCGCCATGCGCCCGCACCTTGTCATACAAAAACGCATACTGCCGCTCACACCAGGCGCCAAATACCATCCGCCTCTCCGGATCGGCATTGATCACACAATGCGCCCATCCCGGCGGCACCACAACCTGATCCCCCGGCCCGGCCTCAACCGCCACGCACCGCCCCGGATCATCCTCCGCTGACTCCTGCGCATAAATAATCGCGCGCCCTTCCCAAACCTCAAACAGCTCCGGAGTCGACCATCCGCTATGCGGCGCCGCGGCATGAATATGTCCCTGGCTCCGAACCGGCTCCTCGCCCAGCCTCCCGCCCGCGTACGCCACAGTCCCAAACAGCAGATACCGCCGCCGCAACTCCTCCGCATCCTCGCGCCGGCAAACATCCATCGCAATCCCGTACACCGGGTCCGGCCCATCGCACTCCGGGTCCAGCAGGCTCTTCCGAATCACATCCAGCCGCCGCATCTCCGACGATGGCCCCATTACGCCCGGCCCATAATCAAAGCCAAGCTCGCCCGTGCGCAGCTTTACATCAAGCCCAAAATCGAAGCCGTCACTCATGTGCCAAAATCACCGGCTGACCATCGCGTTCCACCACCGCAGCCCCAAACCCCTGCGCCCTAATCGTTTCGTAGTCATACCCCGCATCGCTTCCCCAGCATGCCCAGAAGACCAGCGGCTCATTCCCCACATTCACCACGCGATGCGCATGAGCCCCGCGAATGTAGTGCAGCGACCCCGGCGACATAGCCTCGCCCCACGTCTTCCGCTCCTCATCCATCCGCACCAGAATCCCCGACCCCGACACCGCCGCGTAATATTCCGCCCGCGTCCGGTTCGCATGGAAATGCCCATGCGTCATGAAGTATTCCGCGCCCACCTTCCCCGGCTGCAAAATCGTCACTCCCCAGAACAGCCCGCCTTCCTCGCCCGCCGCAACCGGAGCCCACCACCGCACTCGATAAACCTCCGTCTCCGGGTCCATCGCGCCCCACGCCGCCTCATCCCGAAAAATCCCCTTCAGCTCGCCCAGCCGCTTCGTGCTCTCCTGAACCGGCGCGCCATGCATCGTCCCATTCGTCCAATCCAGGCTCACCTTCGCCAGTTCGGGCGCGAATGCCTCAACTGGATTGCCAACCATCTTTTCCGATACCTTCATAACTGGCGCGATACTAGCAGAGCCGCATGATCGTATTCAAGAATAACGAATGACCAGAGATTTCGTTTTGCACGAAAACCTCCGTTGATGTACAAACAAATCGTTCATCCTCGAAGTCCTCCATTAAGGTTCACAATGCAATTTTCCGCCGTCACACCCCAATCCGAATCGACCAACGGACCCGCCGCCGGCTCCCGCCTCTACGTCCTCTTCCTCGCCGTCGTCGCTGCCATCTCCGGCTTCCTCTTCGGATTCGACACCGCCGTAATCAACGGAGTTCTGCTCTTCCTCCAGCGCCAGTTCTCGCTCTCCAATCTCCAGACCGAAGTCGCCGCCTCCGCCCTGCTCGTCGGCTGTCTCATCGGAGCCGCTGGAGCCAGCCTCGTCGGCGACCGCATCGGACGCCGCAAGTCCCTCATCCTCGCCGCCATCCTCCTCGCCGTCTCCACCGTCGGAGCCGCCCTCGCCAACTCCGTCCTCGTCTTCTCCATCGGACGCCTCGCCGGCGGTCTCGCCATCGGCCTCTCCTCCGTCCTCACGCCCGTCTACATCGCCGAAATCGCCCCCGCGCGCAGCCGCGGACGCCTCGTCTCCATGAACCAGCTCGCCATCGTCGTCGGCATCCTCATCGCCTACATCGTCAGTTGGGGACTCGCCAATCTCGGCGACACCAGTTGGCGTTGGATGCTCGCCGTAGCCGCCATCCCCGCCATCGGCTTCCTCATCGGGCTTATCTTCATTCCCGAAAGCCCGCGCTGGCTCATCAGCAGCGGTCGCCGCGAACAGGGCCGAAGGGTTCTCGTCCGCATCTACGGCCCCGCTCAAGCCGAATCTGAAGTCGCCGCCGTCGAAGCCGCCGCCTCCGCCGAAGAAGGAACCTGGAAGGAAGTCTTCGCGCGCCCCATGCGCCGACCGCTCATCGTCGCGCTCGGCCTCGCCATCCTTTGCCAGATCACCGGAATCAACACCGTCCTCTACTACGGCTCCATCCTCATCACCGAGCACTTCAAGGGACAAACCGCCGGCACCGCCCTCATGGCCAACGTCATCATCGGCCTAACCAATCTCATCTGCACCATTCTCGCCCTCCGCTGCCTCGATCGCTGGGGACGCCGCTCCATGCTCCTCACCTCCACCGCCGGAATGGCCGTCTCCCTCATCCTCTTCGCCGCCCTCTACCAGATCCCCGGCGTCTCGCCGCTCCTCATCCTGGCCTTCATCCTCAGCTATACGGGATTCTTCGCCTTCGCCATGGGGCCCATTCCCTGGGTGGTCATTTCCGAAATCTGTCCCAACAAAATCCGCGGCCGCGCCGCCTCCATCGCTACCTCCACTCTCTGGACCGGGACCCTCGTCGTCACCTTCACCTTCCTGTCCCTCATTCACGCCCTCGGCG
>JBOGMA010000059.1:0-7763 GCA_050746465.1 Acidobacteriaceae bacterium | reverse complement strand
ATCTGAAGTGGCGCATTGAAACCTACTCGGGCATGAAGGCGGAGAAGATTACCGCACTGGATATGCTGCGTTTTACATGGCGAGAACGGTGGAATCTGATGTCATTTCTACGATGGGCGGGAAGTCTGGAGAAGAAGGCTGCTGCCGGCAGGGAATGAGTTGAAGGAGGAATAATGGGCGAGCATGTGAAGCTGAAAGCCGCAGACGGTCATGAACTGGATGCGTACGTCGCTACGCCGGCGGGCGATCCCATAGCGGCGCTGGTCATCATTCAGGAAATCTTTGGAGTCAACGCGCACATCCGTTCGGTGGCGGATGGATACGCGCGGGATGGCTTTCTGGCGGTGGCTCCAGCGCTGTTTGATCGTGCGGAACGCGGTGTGGAACTTGGGTATGAAGGCGAGGACGTGCAGAAGGCCATGGCCATTCGCAAGAAACTTAAGTTAGAGGACATGCTCAAGGACACGGCTGCCGCGATTGAATACGCGCGCAAGCGGACGGGGAAGAAGACGGGTGTAATCGGCTACTGCCTGGGAGGTTCGATTGCATGGTTGGCGGCCTGCCGGCTGAATGTGGATGCGGCAGTGGGATATTACGGCGGGCTGATTCCGCAATATGCCGGCGAGCAACCGCGCTGCCCGGTGATGCTGCACTTCGGCAGAAAGGATCAGCACATTCTTCAAGACGCAATTGCGAAGGTCAAAGAAGCGCATCCGGACGTTCCGATATTCCTGTATGACGCGGGGCACGGATTCAATTGCGATGTGAGGGCTTCCTATGATGCTGCTTCGGCGAAGGTGGCGCGCGAGCGATCTCTTAATTTCGTGAAAGAGAATCTGGGATAGCGCGACGCGCGGGCCGCAGGGCCGCCGGCCAGAGCTTCCACATCGAAAGAAAGAATGGAAACCAATCCTCCGCAGGGCATGAAGGAAGGCGAATCACAACCTCCTCGTCACGATTATTCGCACACGTGGCGGGCGCTGCGGCATCGGAATTTCCGGTTGTTCTTTGGCGGGCAGAGCATTTCGCTCATCGGCACGTGGATGACGAGGATTGCCACAGCCTGGCTGGTCTATGAGTTGACAAAGTCGGCCCTGCTACTGGGCTTTGTGAGCTTCGCAGGGCAGATTCCTACCTTCATTCTGGCTCCGTTTGCTGGTGTTCTTGTGGACCGGCTGAATCGGCGTACGGTGCTGATCTGGACGCAGTCGCTGGCGATGGTGCAATCGCTGGCACTGGCGGTACTTACTCTCTCGCATCTGATTACGGTCCCCGAAATCCTTGCCTTAAGCGCTTTTCAGGGCTTCATCAACGCCTTCGACATGCCGGGGCGGCAGGCGTTCATGGTTCAGATGGTTGAGGACCGGAACGACCTGTCGAACGCTATCGCCATCAACTCGTCAATGGTGAACCTCGCTCGCCTGGTTGGGCCATCGCTGGCAGGAATTGTGATTGCGGCGACCAGTGAGGGCTGGTGTTTTTTGATTGATGGCTTCAGCTATATCGCGGTGATCACGTCCCTGGTTCTCATGCGGGTGGAGGTTGCACGCGTGAAGCAGGCTGCGGCTTCCATGACTCAACAGTTGCGCGAAGGCTGGGAATATGTCTCGGCGTTCATTCCGGTTCGAGCCATTCTGATGCTTTTTGCACTGATAAGTCTTATGGGAACTCCTTATGTGGTGCTGATGCCAATATTCGCAGCCAAGGTGCTGCATGGCGGGGCGCACACGCTGGGCTTTCTAATGGGCGCGGCCGGCGTAGGAGCGCTGATTTCGGCTCTCTCGCTGGTGGCGCGCAAGACGGTGCGGGGACTGCTGAAAATGATTCCCATATCAGCTGCTCTTTTTGGAGCGGGGCTGATTGCCTTTGGTTTTTCGAGAAATGAAGCGCTTTCGATGGGGCTGATGGTGCTGGTTGGCTTTGGAATGCTGCAGGGGATGACGGCCAGCAACACCATCATCCAAACCCTGGTGCCGGAGGACAAACGTGGTCGCGTGATGAGCTATTACACGGCGGCATTCGTTGGCATGGCCCCTTTCGGCAGTCTTCTGGCTGGCGGGCTTGCACACTGGATCACCGCACCATATACGGTGATGCTGACGGGGAGTTGCTGCATTCTGGGTGCGGCGCTGTTCACGGCGCGGATGAACCTGATCCGTGATCACATGCGGCCGGTTTATATAGAGTTGGGGATTGTTCCTTCCGAAGAAGTTGAGCTGGTGGAAGAGCAGGCGGGGAATTGAGGAACGGCTCGGGTTCAGCGGGACGTGGGGCCCGCATGACTGGGCAGTGATCCGTATGCAAAAATGATCCTATCTCCCATGTCAAATCCAGAAACTACTCAAAATCAATCCTCCGTGGAAGACCTGAACCAGACCAACGAATCATTTGACGCTCTGTTTGCCGAGTACGAGCGGTCGCATGCGCGGCAGCCGGAAGAGGGCGGGCGGCAGATTGAAGGCACTGTAGTCGCCGTCTCTCCTGAACAGGTGTTTGTTGATATTGGCTATAAGGTCGAGGGCGTTCTGCCGGTTTCCGAGAAGGAGCCGCTGGCGGTGGGTGATCGCGTGCTGGTTTCGGTGAAAGGGCGCAATGAGGAGGGCTATTACGCTCTCTCGCGTTTTAAAGTTGCGCAGCCAAAGGACTGGGCTTCGCTGGAGAAGGCATTTGCCGATGGCATAGCGATTCCTGGCCGCGTAACGGGCGTGGTGAAGGGCGGGTTGAGCGTCGACGTTGGCGTTCGCGCGTTCATGCCGGCGTCGCGGAGTGGCGCGCGCGAGGCGGGCGAGATGGAAAAGCTGGTAGACCAGGAGATTGTCTGCCGGATTATCAAGCTCGATGTGGCCGATGAAGATGTGGTTGTGGATCGGCGTGTGGTGCTGGAGGCGGAGGCGCACTCAGCCCAGGAGCAGCGCTACGCGGAGTTGCGGGAAGGCGACGTAGTGACGGGCACCGTTCGCAGCCTGGCCGATTATGGGGCCTTTGTGGATATGGGCGGTGTGGATGGGCTGCTGCATGTCGGCGAAATTTCCTGGAGCCGCATTGCGAATCCCGCCGATGTGCTTGCGATAGGGCAACAGATTGAAGCGAAGGTTCTGAAGATTGACTTGGAAAAGCAGCGGATTTCGCTGAGCATGAAGCAACTGCAGCCGCACCCCTGGGATGCGGTCCCGGGCAAATACAAACTGGGAGAGCGCGTAACCGGAACCATTACACGCACTGCGGATTTTGGAGCATTTGTGGAATTGGAGCCGGGGATCGAGGGGCTGATTCATATTTCGGAAATGTCCTGGGGCAAGAAGGTCCACAAGGCGACTGACGTGGTGAAGCCGGGCGAGACGGTGGAGGCGGTGATCCTGGGCATCAGCGCGCCGGAGCGGCGAATATCGCTGGGACTCAAGCAGGCGTTTGGCGATCCATGGGCGGAAGCGGCACGGAACTTGCAGCCTGGTTCGCAGGTGGAAGGGCCTGTGGTGAGCTTTACGAAGTTCGGAGCCTTTGTCCAGATAGCTGAAGGCGTCGAGGGAATGGTCCACATTAGCGAGATCAGCGCGGAGCGGCGGTTGAATCATCCATCGGATGCACTGAAGCTGGGTGAGCGAGTGAAGGCGCAGGTTTTGTCGATTGACTCCGAGAAGCGGCAGCTTCGTTTGAGTATCAAGAAGCTGGTGCCGACGGGTCTTGATGAATTTCTCGCCGAACACAAGGCCGGCGACGTTGTGACCGGGCGGCTGCTTGACGAGCAGGGTGAAGCGGCGCGGGTGGAACTTGGTGAGGGAATCGTGGCGCATTGCCGGATTGCTGTCCAAGCGGCCGAGGGGCAGGACGCGCCTGCAAGGGCGGATCTGGGTTCGCTTACGTCGATGCTTCAGGCCCGGTGGAAAGGTAAATCAGGCGCTGCGCCAAAACCGGAACCGGTGAAGGCAGGGCAGATTCGCAGCTTTCGTATCGTGAAGCTGGATGCGGAGGCGAGGGAGATCGCTCTGGAGCTGGCATGAGGATTGGGCCTGCCCGATGTTTCCCGGGCCTGGCTAATTGTTCGTGGCAGGGCACCATGTTATTCTTAGTGCAGACACTTAGGAAGTGTAACGAAGAAGAAAACAGGAGTAACGCACACTCGTGCTGGCACCTACCAAGAAAACCGAAATCATTTCGCGGTTTCGCGTTCACGACTCCGATACCGGAAGTCCTGAAGTGCAGATCGCGATTCTCAGCGAGCGCATTGGCGAACTGACCGAGCATTTCAAGACCCACGCGAAGGACCATGCGTCGCGCCGCGGGCTGTTAATGCTGGTGAGCAAGCGCCGCCGCCTGCTTGACTATCTCAAGACCAACGACTCCGATCGGTATCGCGAAGTCATCGGCAAGCTCGGCCTGCGCAAGTAGGCCCGACGAAATCCATTTGTCCCTTACGCACACGCGACGGATATTGAATCAAGCGGGAAACGCGCACGGCGGGAAGCCGGCAGCCGCGTTTCCGCCGCTGAATCTTTGTCGCTTGAGGAGCAGCTCGCGGTGAAGCGCGTAGCGCCCGCCTTTTCTTCCCGCTCCGGTGCGGTGATCCCAACCGCGATTTTGCCAGCCTATCATCGACTTTCCGCGCTCGAAACCGCAGCGCCGGCGCAGGCTGCAATCGCCTCTTCTTTTCAGAAACGAGGAATTTTATGAAACAAGATGTTACGGTCGAACTTGCCGGAGGCAAGCGACTGCACTTTGAAACAGGACGCATGGCCAAGCAGGCCTCTGGCGCCGCGCTGGTTACCCAGGGTGAAAGCGTAGTTCTTGCGACCGCGGTCGCGTCGCCCGATCCCAAAGAGGGCATCGATTTTTTCCCGCTGACTGTTGATTACCGCGAATACGCGTACGCCGGCGGACGCATCCCCGGTGGATTTATCAAGCGCGAAGGCCGCCCGAGCGAGCGCGAAATCCTGACCAGCCGCCAGATCGACCGCCCCATTCGCCCGCTGTTCCCTGAAGGCTTCCGGAATGAGACGCAGGTGATTGCCCTGGTGTTCTCCGCGGACAGGGAGAATGATCCTGACGTGATTGGCATCAACGCGGCGAGCGCGGCTCTGGCGCTTTCGGATATTCCCTTTAACGGGCCGGTTGGTGCGGTTCGCGTGGGCCAGGTGAACGGCGAGTTTGTCATCAATCCCACGTACACGGAACGCCGCGAGAGCGCCATCAATATTACGGTCGTTGCTACGGCGGACGGCATCGTGATGATCGAGAGCGGCGCGCGGGAAGTGGAAGAGAGCGTGATCGTGGACGCCATTGAGTTCGGCCACACGGAGATCAAGAAGATTGTGGCGGCGATCAATGATCTGGTTTCCCGGGCAGGGAAGCAAAAGCGCACGGTGGTGGCTCCGGAGTTTGATACAGCGTATTACGATGCGTTGAACACGAAGATCGGGGCTCGGCTGAAGGACGCGCTGGATACTCATGCGCATCCGAAGGCTGAGAGCAACGCGCTGGTAAGGCAAATCAAGGATGAGCTGGCGAAGGAGCTTCCTGAAGGCGATGAAGCGCCGACGGCGAAGAAAAAGCTGGCCACCTACTATGAAGCTTTGCGCGAGCGGATTTTCCGTGAGCAGGTGACGAAGGAGCGAGTTCGTCCGGATCGCCGCGCTTTCGACCAGATTCGACCGATCACGATTGAGGTTGGCGTGCTGCCGCGGACTCACGGATCCGCGCTGTTTACACGCGGCGAGACGCAGGCGCTGGTGACGGCGACGTTGGGCACTACCGATGACGCGCAACGCCTCGAAACCTACGAAGGTGAGCAGCGGAAGCGCTTCATGCTGCACTACAATTTCCCGCCGTTTTCGGTAGGGGAAACGGGCCGTATGACGGGCGTGGGCCGGCGCGAGATCGGCCACGGAGCGCTGGCTGAGCGGGCCATCAGTGCGGTACTTCCTTCCGAAGAAGAATCTCCGTACGTGCCTCGCATCGTGTCGGACATTCTTGAGTCCAATGGCTCGTCTTCAATGGCAACGGTGTGCGGGGCCAGTCTGGCTCTGATGGACGCCGGCATTTCCCTGAAGGGGGCCGTTGCGGGAATCGCCATGGGGCTGGTGAAGGAAGGTGAGGATTACTCGATTCTGACCGATATTGCCGGAGCGGAAGACCACTACGGCGATATGGACTTCAAAGTGGCGGGAACCCGCAAGGGCATTACCGCGCTGCAGATGGACATCAAGATCAGCGGACTTACCGGTCAAATCATGCGGGAAGCCATGGAGCAGGCCCGCAAGGGTCGGATCTTCCTTCTGGATACGATGGACGCGGCTTTGAGCGGAACGCGTGAGACGAAGTCGAAATACGCGCCGCAGATTCGCACGCTCCAGATTCCGACGGACAAGATTCGTGATCTGATCGGGCCGGGCGGGAAGACGATCCGCGGCATCATTGAAGCGACTCAGGTCAAGATCGATGTCGATGATACAGGTCGCGTGAATGTGGCTTCGAGCGATGCTGAGGGTCTTGAGAAGGCTCTGGCGATGATCAACGATCTGACTGCTGTTCCGGAAGTCGGTAAGACCTACCTCGGCAAGGTGGTTCGGCTTGCGGAATTCGGCGCATTCGTCGAAATATTTCCGGGAACCGATGGCCTGCTGCACGTGAGTGAGATCGCGGAGCATCGCGTAAAGGACGTGAAGGACGAACTGCGCGAAGGCGACCAGGTACTGGTGAAAGTGCTGGGCGTCGAAGGCAACCGCATCAAGCTCTCCCGCAAGGCGCTGCTGAAGGAGCAGCGGCAGAAGCTTGGATTGCCTGATCCTAACGGAGGAGGGGTTGAAATTGCCGCCTCAGGCGATGACGGAGACCGCCCTCGCCGCCAACCGCGGTCCGAACACGTGGAGCGCCAGCCTTCATCGAATGCCAGCACCATCACCATCGAAGGTGGAGACGACTTTGAAGATGGATTGGATGAAAACGGTGAGGAAATTAACTTTAACCGTGCAGATGGAGCCCCGCAGCCGGAAGGCGCTGGTGCGCGTCGGCCCGGCGGCGGCGGCGGTGGTGGTGGCCGTAGACGTCGCGGGCGGGGACGCGGTCCAGGGCGCGGCTCCGGCGGCGGAAATCGCGGAAACCAATAAGCAACGTTCAGGGGCTGCGCTCAAGGCGCGGCCCCTGGTGTTTTCATATTGCGCAGTTACTCTTCAGATAACAGAACGGCTGCAAAGTGGTCTCTGCGCATCTGACTTCTGAGGAATCGGCTAGACTGGCTGAACATGAGCGCTTCCATGTACATCGTTGTCGAGGGCGAAGATCCCGGATTCGATATCTTCGTCAATGGTCACGCATTGGCGCGCAATGAAGACGCGCTTGAAAAGCTTGCGTTGCGTTTAGGCGTGAAGCCCCTTCTGGAGTTCTTTTCCGCGGACCAGAACTCTATGGCGCTGCTCCTTGAAGAAGGCGCAGGCGACCCGGAATGGGCAAAGACGCTTCCGCCGCCGCAGTGGTTTTCGCCTGAAGACGGCCTCGTGACAGTTCGCGCTCTGCTTTCCTATTTCAGAGATGATCCCGCCGCTCTTGGAACAGAGACGGAGCAACTTGTGAACGAATTGACAGGTTACTCGACAGTCCTTGAGAAGGCCACGCAGCGCAGTCTGCGCTGGCAGTTGGCGGTGAGCTGGAAATAGAGAAGAAAGTTTTCCCACAGGCATTTCGCTTCAGCGGGGCCATTTTCCTGGCCTAAGACACTGCAATCGCTTGAGAACTAATCCGTCCCTCAGACAGCAAAGTTATACGCAAAGCGC
>JBOGMA010000058.1:0-5955 GCA_050746465.1 Acidobacteriaceae bacterium | reverse complement strand
TTTCCAAGCTGTGCGTCCAGTCCCGCGCTATTCTGAATAGGAAACAATCTTCCAATGATTGAGACCCGTTCAGCATGAGTTCTTCTGAAGTTCAGGTTCAGGAAATCAAGATTCAGCTTCCGGACGGCTCCGTGAAGCAGGTCGCCTCCGGCCCTACGCCGTTCCAGGTGGCCGAAAGCATTTCGCCGCGCCTTGCCGCAGCTTCCATCGTGGCCCGCATCCGCCCACTGCAAGCGACTGCATCCGCCGCCTCCAGCGACACCAGCGACACCAGCGCCGAAGAGGCGATGTACGCCGCCGAGAACGCCAATGCCGAGCGCCTCATCGATCTCAGCACGCCGCTCAAGGAAGATGTAGCCCTCGCGCTGCTGACCGAAAAGGACGAGGACGCGCTCAAGGTCGTCCGCCACTCCGCCGCCCACGTTATGGCGACGGCGGTTCTGGAGCTTTTTCCGGAGACCAAGCTGGGCCACGGCCCGGCCACCGACTCGGGATTTTTCTACGACTTCTACCGCCCCACGCCCTTCACGCCCGAGGACCTGAAGCTCATTGAGGGCCGCATGGCCGAGGTCGTCAAGCGAGATGAGAAGTTCGTCCGCGAATTCGAGCCGCGCGACAAAGGCCTGTCCGAGTTCAAGGCTGACGGCGACTTCATGAAGGTCCACTTCATCGAGCGCTTCACGCATCCGGGCGAGGACATCTCGCTCTACCGCAACGGCAAGTTCGTCGACTTCTGCCGCGGCCCGCACGTGCCCTCGACCGGGCGTGTCAAGGCCTTCAAGGTTACCAGCCTCGCCGGAGCCTACTGGCTCGGCGATGAGAAGAATCCGCAGTTGCAGCGCGTTTACGGCACTGCGTTCTTCTCCAAAAAGGATTTGGACGAACACTTCGCCCGGCTGGAAGAAGCGGCGAAGCGCGATCATCGGGTTCTCGGCAAGCAACTGGATCTTTTCTCCATTCAGGAAGTTGCCGGAGCCGGACTCATCTTCTGGCATCCCAAAGGCGCCATGATCCGCAAGATTATGGAAGACTGGATGCGCGAAGAATGTATCCGTCGCGGTTACGAATTGGTCTACACGCCGCACGTCATGCGCAGCAAGCTGTGGGAGATCAGCGGCCACGCCGGCTTCTATGCTCAGAACATGTACACGCCCATGGAGCTGGACGACGCCGAGTATCGGCTGAAGCCCATGAACTGCCCCGGCCACATCCTCATCTACAAAAACACCCCCAAGAGCTACCGCGACCTGCCCGCCCGCTACGCCGAGCTGGGCAACGTCTACCGCTACGAGCGCTCCGGAACCATGCACGGACTGCTTCGCGTCCGCGGCTTTACGCAGGACGACGCCCATATCTTCTGCACCCCCGAGCAGATCGAGGACGAGGTCGTCGCTTGCATCGACTTCGCCCAGGCCGTGCTCAAGACCTTCGGCTTCCAGGACTTCAAGGTCGAGCTCTCCACCTGGGACCCGAACGACCGCAAGAACTACGCCGGCTCCGACGACAAGTGGGACCTCGCCATCACCTCGCTGCAGCGCGCCCTCGACCGCAAGGGAATTCCCTACAAGACCATCCCCGGCGAAGCCGCGTTTTACGGCCCCAAGATCGACGTCAAGCTCGTCGACGTTCTCGGACGTCTCTGGCAGCTCTCAACCGTGCAGTTCGACTTCAACCTTCCCGCCCGCTTCGAGCTTGAGTACGTCGGCGAAGACGGCGAGCGCCATCAGCCGGTCATGGTTCACCGCGCCTTGTTCGGCTCCGTCGAGCGCTTCTTCGGAGTCCTCATCGAACACTACGCCGGAGCCTTCCCGCTCTGGCTCGCTCCCGTGCAGATCGGCCTGGTGCCCATCAGCGAACGGCATCTTGACTACGCCCAGAAGGTGCAGCAGCAGTTGCAGGCCGCCGGTTTCCGCGTCGAACTCGACAGCCGCAACGAGAAGATGAACGCTAAAATCCGCGACTTCACGATGCAAAAGGTCCCCTATGTGCTGGTCATGGGCGACAAAGAGGAGGCGACCCACGCGGTCAGCGTCCGCACCCGCGGCAAAGGCGATCAGGGCTCGGTGCCGCTGGACGAGTTCCTTCAGAGTGCCAAGTCGCTGGTACAAGAGAAGTCGCTGAATCTCTGAGGGAGCCTTGGCGGCGGCTATAATTCCGGAGATGACCTCACGATTGCGCGTTGCTCTGGTGAACCGGTTGGATACGGAAAACGTCCGTGTTCTTTCAGGCACCCCATATTTCATGGCCAAAGCCCTGGAGCGGCAGTCGATAGAGGTGACGACACTTGGACCGGTGCAGTCCCTTTGGATGGAGGCCGGTAGGTACGTGAACGGTGCCGCGGGTCTGTTCGGGAAGCACTATGACTGGATCCACTCGGTCGCGGGTTCCCGCGACCTTGGCAGGAAGTTCTCGTCACGGCTTACCACGGCAGGGTACGACGTTATTTTTGCTCCGTTTGCTTCAACCGAGATTGCATATTTGAAAACTCCGATCCCCATTGTGTACCTGACGGATATGACCTTTAAGTCGGCTGTGTCGTATTACGACACTTTCTCCAACTTGCTCCCACTCACTTCGGCGGAGGGCGAGATGATCGAGAAGCGCGCAATAAAGCAGGCGGTGCGCATTGTGGTTTCGTCCGATTGGGCTGCGAAGTCATTTTTTGAGGACTACCACTGCGGTTCAGAGAAAATCGCTACGATTCCGTTTGGCGTGAATCTCGATGATCCGCCTTCACGGGAAGAGGCGCTGAAGGAACGCTCCTCGGATGTTTGCAAGCTTCTCCTTCTCGGCGTCAATTGGGAACGGAAGGGAGGTCCGCTCGCGCTTCAAGTTCTTCAGTCGCTTTTACAGGCGGGGATCAAGGCGGAGCTGTTGGTATGCGGATGCAAGCCTCCAGCAGGCGTTTCGCATCCTGCGATGCGGGTTCTGCCATTTCTGAGCAAAGACAAGCCTGAGGAGGCGCGGCAGCTTCGGGAATTGCTGCTGACATCGACCTTTCTGCTTCTACCCTCGCGGTCTGAGGCTTTGGGAATCGTTTTCGGAGAGGCATCGGCATGTGGGCTTCCGTCCGTAACCAGAGATACCGGAGGCATTTCCAGCGTGGTGCGCCACGGAATTAATGGATTATGCCTGCCTGCCGACGCAAGCCGTGACGAGTATGCGAGGGCCATGCTGGAGCTGTTGCGAAATCCGGCACGGTACCGCACGCTGCAAGTGTCATCCCGAGACGAATTTGAAAAGCGGCTGAACTGGGACACGTGGGCTTCGCGAATGAAGGATATATTCGTGTCATTTGCCAGGCAGCGTTCGCGTCTAAGTCCAAAGGGTTTGGAGGAGATTTGTGAGGGGGTCTGCTGAGTATGATGATTGCGAACGACCTGGGACACGCCGGCCTGGAACTCCGCGCTGCAACATACTGGACAGAAGTCGCTCTTCAAAGTCGGCGAAATCAATAATGCGTAGATGCTGGAGTGTGGGATAATGTTCCGAGACTTCCCATCAGGACGACCGTGGGTCAAGAGCGCCTTCGCAGGCCTTGTCGTACAGTGCTGCGCTTTCGCACGTAGGGAACTCCGTTTATGTCGCCAGGGACAACCTTGAATAAAGCCGAATCCTCCCCGGATTCCGCCGATGCGCGCTGGAAACTCGCTAAAAATTCGGCGGCTAATTTTGCCCGCGGCGGCGCGGCGGCCGTGGCTGCGCTGGTTCTACCACCCATTCTTATACGGCATATGGGAAAGGTGGAGTTTGGAATCTGGGCCCTGATTTTGCAGATTGCTGCCTACGTTGGCTATCTCGACTTTGGATTGCAGGCCGCTGTTGGCCGGTATGTGGCGTTTACCACGGAGAAGCGGGACCTCAAAGCCCGGGACGCGATCTATACGACGGCTCTAACGGGACTTTCAATAGCCGCATTGCTCGGTTTTCTTTTGATATCGCTGGCGGCAATTGCCGCGCACCGCTTTTTCCAGTCGGTCCCCAATGAATTGATTGGTCCGATGCGCTCGGCCACCGTGATTGTCGGGTTGTCGATGTCGCTTGGCCTCCCTGCCTCCGCATGCAACGGAGTGTTCGTGGGGCTTCAGCGTTACGAGATACCCGCTCTCACGGTGGGCGGAGCGAAGTTGATCTCCGCGCTGGGACTGATCATTGCCGCCATAGAAGGCAAATCGCTTGTTACCATGGCAGTGATTCTGGCGGGCGTCAATATCGCTTCCTATATTGTTCAGGCAGATATTCTGCGAAGGATCCTCCCAGATCTCCGGTTTCGTCTAAGTCTTATCAGCCGAGCGACTGTCCGCGAGCTCTCCGGCTACTGCTTCAGCCTCACCGTTTGGTCACTCTCGATGCTTCTCGTGAATGGCTTCGACCTCATTCTGGTTGGACGCTTTCAGTTCAGCGCTGTGGCGCCCTATGCGGTTGCCGCGATGCTGGTTACATTCCTGGCGGGAGCACAAAACGCCGTTTTTGGAGTCATCATGCCACACGCGGCCACCCTGCAGGCGCGCGAAAATCGGGAGGGGCTTGGCAAGCTTCTTATTTCTTCAACGAGGCTTGGGACCTTATTGCTCTTAGCCAGCGGTCTGCCACTGATCGTTTTCGCCTTCGAGATTCTCAAGCTCTGGATCGGGCCGAACATAGCTGAATCGGGACAATCGCTTCTGGTTATACTGTTGATCGCAAACATCGTACGGTTGATAGGCGCGCCCTATGCGTCGATCCTTGTGGGGACCGGTCAGCAAAAGCTGGTAATCGTGAGTCCAATTATGGAGGGTGTGTGTAATCTCGTTCTCAGCATACTGCTTGGTATGCGATACGGCGCGATTGGGGTAGCCTGGGGAACGCTGGCTGGCGCGACGGTGGGCATGCTGAGCCAGATTGTCTACAATGTGAAACGAACGGAACCTACCATCCAGGTTTCGCGACGCAAGTATTTAGTAGCCGGCGTGCTCATCCCGGTTCTTTGTGGAAGCCCGGTTTATTGCACATTTTGGCTGTCCAAAAGTTTGTCTCGAATTCCTGCTCATATGCTCATTGCGGCATTAGCCGTATCTTTATGTGCATGCATGTTATTGGCAGCTAAAACGATCTCCGTTAGAACAGCGAGTTATCTGTAGGATGCGGGTACAGCTCTGATAGATCGTCGTGCAGATTTCAAATGAGGTCCTGGAGATGGCCAGTAAAAGTACGTTGAGAAAGCGAATGGCAAAATGTAAAAAACTGCTCGTATCCAGACCAATGGGGCTGAAACATTTGGGAGCAGATAGCTGGGTGATTAGGCCCCGCCGGATTCAAGGAAGGAAATACACGGAAATCGGTAGCAATAGTGTTGTTCTGTCTGGGTCGAATATATGTGCGATTGCTGACTATGAAGGGAATACATACTCTCCCTCTATATCTATCGGTGATCATGTTTACATTGGCCACCACGTATGGATTACCGCCATAGGCAGCATATCTATAGGTAATGGCTGCGTATTTAGCGAGCATGTCTATGTTACCGATTTTTTTCATGGGTTTTCGCCGGAACGCGGCCTGATCATGCAGCAGGGGCTTGAGACGAAGGGAGGCGTTTGTATAGGTGCGAACTGCTTTCTGGGCTTTCGTGTCGCTGTAATGCCCGGGGTAGTCCTTGGGGATTGGTGCATTGTGGGTGCAAACTCGGTAGTCACTCGTTCGTTTCCACCGTACTCGATGATTGCCGGAAGCCCTGCTCGTCTCATCAAGGTGTACTCTCACGAGCAGAGGCGGTGGGTCCCAGCTTCCCAGCCAAAAGAGCAGATTCAGGAGCAACATTGAAAGCACTCATCACAGGTGGCGCCGGGTTTATCGGTTCGAACGTTGCCCGCAGGCTCCTAAGTCGAGGACATGAGGTATCGATTCTCGACAACTTCAGCCCGCAAATTCACGGCGGAGTCGACGAACTACCCCGAGACCTGCGCGATGCTGTCC
>JBOGMA010000057.1:0-5959 GCA_050746465.1 Acidobacteriaceae bacterium | reverse complement strand
GTCCAGCGCGATGCGGTTCACGGTATGATCGACGCCCACGTCTTGCGGCGGATAGTATAAATTGGAAATCGCGCCCGCAATCACCGTCCCGGACAGCGAGGCGGAACTGAAGACAGTGCGGCCGGAGTCGTTGTAGGTTACAAAGACACGGGAAATCGCATAAAACAGACGCTTACCGAAAGGGCCTTTCCCCAGCCGAAAGTAGCGCGGATCCTGGTGCAGAAGCACGGTCAGGGCATAATCGCCGATGAAGCTGGAAACAGTGGAATCCAGTTCCACTGAGCCGAAACATTTCCCATATCCATCCCAGCCGTGCCCGTAGCCGCAAAAGCCGTCCTTGGAGGAATATTCCAGTGTTCCTGCTTCAAACGCAAACGCACCAAACCCGAGCGGGTCGTAGGCGCTTTGGGCCCACTCCTGGAATTTTTCCTTCGGAGTCAAAGGCTTGAATCTACCCTGATAGTCCACCTTGTATGCGGGTATCACCCAGAAGATGTGGCCCGGCGAACCGCCAGTTGCCGAAGAGTTGTTTTTTTTGTTTTCCTTGCTCTTAGGCGGAGTTGGATTCTGCTGATTCTGCGTCCCAAGGCTGGGGCGGCCCATTATTACCCCTTCGTGCGGAAGAGGCGCTTCGGGAAGCGAGGTGACGACTGGCACCTGTGCGAAGGACGGATTGAGCGGCAGGTTGCGGGTTTGTGCTTGGCCTTGCGATATGGCAACGGCGAAAAAGATGAATCCGATAGCGAAAAAATATACACGCATGGTATGTTTAGTGCCTCTCCGGAGGATTCGACTGAAGCCCCACCGCAGGGAGCGGCTCGCGGCTCGGAACCGTTGTCACCTCAATCCTGGTATTTTTGGGGAAGACAACGTTTTGACCCTTTACCAGCCATCGCTCGGAAAAGGAAAGGCCAGCCGCGTAGAACCCAATCCCAGCGGCCAAATCTCTGGAGCCACCCACCATGCCAGCCACGCGACCGATGATCCCAAAACCGTTGGAAGCGACAGCGGCATTACCCGCAAGACTTCCATCTTCATCCAGCGCCCGCCCAGCAAGAAAGGTCAGCACCAGCGGTACGATAACGCGATTTTGCGGTTTGGAGTGTACTCCGCCTTCCGCGTCGATCTGGAGTTGTTGAGACTTGCTCGCGTCAGCCCCGGCAAGAGAGCCTTGCACATTTTGGGAAGCGCCGTTGTTGGGCAACTTCAGTTCACGAAAATCGAAGCGTAGTTTTCCCGCGCGGCCAAAGGACCGTGCCGGCTTGACCTGTGTTATGGTTCCGACCAGAACCGATCCTTCGGGAACCGCGACGGTGTGGTCGGAATTAAAGACCGGTTCGGCAACGATGGCCTCAAAGGTATTACCTTGCTTCTCTGTGGCTGAACTGATCGTTTGCTCAAGGTAGGCGCGTAAATGCCATGCCGATTGTTCACGAGATTTGGCGCTCTCTTGAGAAGTCTGCGACGGGCGCGATTTGTGTTGAGCTGGCGAAGGTACTGGAGGATCGTTTTTCAGGCCGACAGAAATTTTATATGGCTTTAAGCTGAGCGGCTGCGCGAGAGCGGCTGTCCACATGGTCGCTGTCTCGATCCTCTGGGGATGATACGGAAGCTGTGTGTAAAGAAATTGAACGAGGCGGTCTTTGCGTCCGGGAGCGGTCACCAAAGCAACCGTCTGCTTCGCCTGCTCTTTCACAGCGGCAATTTCTCGATAAATGAGCGAATGCGATTTCTTTGGGCCAGGTGTGGAGAGATGCAGGACAGGTGCGCCGCCTGTGGCGTTCTTAGTCGCGATTTGCTTGATCGTTCCATCAGGAAACTCCAATTGATCGAAATGAACGACCGGGATATAGAAAGGCGTGAAGTCTCCCCAAAGCTTGGAGTGAATACGGCGGCTACGGTCGGGTTTGAGCGCGACCACACTGCCGCGTAGAATGCTGCCCGCGGGAATCACGAGTTGGTTTTTGGCGTATACCGGATAGAGCAGATGGCATTCCAATGCCTCACCCATTTTCATGGGCACATGCTTCTCAAGTTGGACAGACAATGGAGTCGTTGCGGGAACTTGATAAGGGTTCTGTTGTGCAACCAACGACGGCACTGCTGAGAGGAGTGCTAGAATTATGAAGAGCGGTAATGTGCAGAAAAATGCCTTCGTGACCTCGCCACCCGCTCGTTCGCAAATTTGTGAAGCGAGATGCCCGGCGCTCTCGACCACGTTGCTTTGCAGCATCGCGGGAGGCCGACTCTGTGGGTCCTTGTGTCCACGGGAGTCAAGTACATCCACTCCCGTGTCAGCGAGAACGAAATTCGGCATATTCACTTCCCCGGCGTTTCATCAAGTGAATCGAAAGGAGCGCCGCAATATCTGCAAAGAATAGAAATCTTAAACATATAAGACGTGCGAAAGATAAAAATGGCTCACGTTAACGAAACAAATAGAAAAATACCCCGACGACAATGCCGATCGCAACGACTACTGCGAGATTGTAAAGCAGATATACTGCGAGAAGCAGATACGATGCCGGATAATCGTCATCACTCAGAGCCATAAGCACATCCATGCATTTGTAACGGGCTGCATCTAAAAACGAATTCGCGTTCTTTTCGCATGTGTGGCGAAAAAACGTCCTTCCGATGCTTGCGGGCGGCGGAAAGTCCTCGGAAACAGCTCCGCCAAACAGCGGCATTGAAAACATTTTGTCGCACGCCGTGCACTTGTATGCGATCACTTTGCCGAACAAGGATGGTACGGGGAACGAGTTGTCGCTCTTTGTGCATATTGCTGTCGCCAAGGTGGCGACGCAGCATTCTCCAGTATTCCGAAGTGTTGCGGTCATGCCTCCCAGTTATAGGCCAATCGACGCTTCCATCAATTGCGCGCCACGGAACCGGCAGGTCAATATTCATTCTGCTCAAAGTCTTAAGCGATTAAGATATAAATGTCAAGAGGCGGAGAGCGCAATCTCTTCTTTTCATAAGAAATTGCGCTTAATACAATTGAACAACACATTTGAAATCGTGCGGGCGCGGATGCACCTTGGCGCGGGTGTCTGCTGCTTTGCATCCGGCGCTTGGCCCGCTCTATCGCGCCGTGGGCGGAAATCAATGCCAAGATCGAAAAACAGGACCGTGAAATCGCGCAGTTGTCCAAACATCGCTATCCCGAGACCGGGAGGCTGTCCGGTGTGCCCGGCGTGGGGCCGGTCACCGCACTGAGCTATGTGTGCTGACCCTGAGTGATCCACGCCGCTTCGCCCACAGCCGCGACGCCGGCGCATATCTGGGACTGCGACCGCGCCAGCGAGCGGCGATCTCGACCCGCGATTGTATAAAGATTATTCTGATATCTGACGATAAGGGGAGCAGGAGGATTCACAATGCTAGCCCCGATTTCCGGAAGTGGAATCATCTCGCAACCGCAGCTTCATGCCCAGAGTGCTCCATCAGCAGTGCAGCAGAAACCTGAATCACAGTCGGATTCGGTGAGCATTAGCCCACAAGGCCATGCTGCGGCGGCCGCGCACGACGTCGATGGCGACGGCGATGGTCACTAGAATAAAGCGAACCAACACAGAACAAGACAGAGCGCTCTGCTGCTCTGTCTTGTTTTAATTTGCGTCTCGATCCGTTGAGGTTCAGAATACTGGGTGGCTCGGCAAACTACTGGCTCCATCGAATTTCAGGGAAGCGATCCCTCCATGCGTAGTCCAACCACAACAAGGGCGAGGCGGAATGCCTGCAATGCTCTTACTCCCAAAGTTCGCAAATGCGCCCAACAATGAAGATTTCAAGTCCCGCGCCTTTCGGAACGATCTGTAATGCCCCAAACTTGGGGCATGTTTATATTTTTTCAATTTAATACTGGCCGACGCAGTAACTTTTTTTGCGGAAATATGTCTTAATGTATTAAGAGATAGCTGTGGAGTTCAAAGAGGTTGTTCCATTTTGGGCCGATGCTCTTCAGCTCGGGCAAAGTGCTGTTCGTTTGTAATTGTGATCTTTTGAAAAGGAAACCTTTGAATGATTATTGCGTCGGCTGCGACGGTCTTCCCGGCCAACAACGATCTCCCGTCCGAAATCACAAGAGCTCTGGAACGCGCGTGGATCCACCTCTTTTATGGAGAGGCGGGTGCGATTCCGGCAGCTTTGGCTCTTATCACCGCGCCTACGCGCCCCTCGAACACGTCGCGCTCCTCATGACGACTATCTTAAGAGGCAAATGATGGCATCTTCCACCCTGCTCGCACCTCGGTCCGAGCGGTCTAGATTCAAAACCGTTCTTTGGATATCCCTTGGTCTCACTACGCTTTTTGTCTTCATCACTTCAGAACTTTTTCTCATCGCGGATTACCCGATGTACCACGCATATCGTCTGCAGGTTATCGCCGACCGCCATCTCCTCATCCCCCATACCATTTGCGGCACCATCGCTTTACTGGCTGGCCCTGTGCAGTTCTCGTCGCGGATCCGGCAGCGTTACCTGAGATTCCATCGCCTACTCGGCTTCATGTACGTCATCTCCGTCTTTATCGGTGCCGGCACAGGAATCGCCCTGGCCGCCGGCCGCCCTGGTTTGCCGGGAACTTCCATGCAGGCCGCCGCTTGGATCGTCTGCACCGCCGCCGCCGTCGTCGCTGCGCGTAACCGTCAGATTGTCCAACACCGCGAGTGGATGATTCGTTCCTACGCCGTCACTTTTACTTTTGTCTCCAGTCGCGTGCTCAATCTTTGGCCCTCGTACTGGGGCCACCTGGGAGACAGCCTTGCCGCCGTCGGCGTCATCGCCTTCACCCTGGCATCTCTTCTTCTCGTCGAGCTCGGCCTCAACTGGCGCGAGCTTACCACTCGCCGCGCATGACTCGTATGAGGCCGTCAAATCCTCTACCTAATCTGGAGATTTCAATTACACCAACACTCAATTGCAGCAAAGGTCACAGAATGTCCTTCAGTAGCAGCACCATTCCAGCGGACAGAAAACCCATTCACAATCAGATTCGGTGGCAAGATGAAGTTTTCGTCATCGGTGGTGGAGTGGCAGGGTGTGCCGCTGCTATCGCACTCAGCCGCAAAGGACGAAGCGTTACTCTCATCGAACGCGAGCGCACCCCGCGCCATAAGGTATGCGGAGAGTTCCTGAGCGGTGAGGCCCTTGAGGACCTGCGCGCGCTCGGCATCGATGTAGCCGCGCTTGGTGCAGTGCCCCTCCCTTACGTTCGCCTCGCTGCCGGCAGGCGCGCCGCGGAGGCTCCTTTGCCGTTCCTCGCGGCCTCGCTGACGCGCAAAACGCTGGATACAGCACTCCTCGCCGAGGCTGTTGCCGCAGGGGTGCGGGTCGAGTGCGGTCGTAGCGTTCAGGCGCTCAGCCGCACCGCAACCGGCATGTGGCAAACCACTCTCGACGATGGCACGGTCTGCGAAGCTCCCACCGTCTTTCTCGCCACGGGCAAACACGATCTTCGCGGCCATGCGCGTCCCAAAGACCCGCAGCGATGGGTCGCCTTCAAGATGTATTACCGGCTTGCGCCCGCGCAGGCGGCTGAGCTCAATTGTGCCTCTGAGCTGATGCTTTATCCGGGAGGTTATGGCGGTATCCAACCGGTTGAAGGCGGCATTGCAAACCTCTGCTGGGTGGTGCAACAGCGGTATCTCTCGCGTGTGGGTAATCGCTGGGAGAACTTCGTCGCCAGGATGCAAAAGGACTGTCCGCACCTCGCGATGAGGCTTGCCGGTGCTGAGCCTTTGCTCGACAAGCCAATCGCCGTCACGCATATCCCCTACGGGCATATCCGGCGCACAACGGAGGATGGGCTCTACTGCATCGGCGATCAGGCAGCCGTCATCCCCTCGTTCACCGGTGACGGCATATCCATCGCGCTGCATGCTGCCCGCTGCTCCACCGCTGCCTATCTTGCGGCAGAGCGGGCGCCGCTCTTCCAGGCTAGGCTGCGTTCCGCAC
>JBOGMA010000056.1:0-3324 GCA_050746465.1 Acidobacteriaceae bacterium | reverse complement strand
GGATGGAAGAGACTCTGTATACGGCGGTGATCGCCGATGCGCTCGACCAGCTTGGAGAGCATGACCGAGCGATGCGCGAGTATCTACGGCCGCTTTCTCCGGATATGAGATTTGCGGGTTGGGCGCGGACGATCCTCTGCCAGGATGTGCATTTCGAAACGCCGGATCCCTATGGGCTCGAGATCGAAGCTGTGGACAGCGTGCTGCCCGGTGAAGTTATCGCTGTTGCGACCGGAGAGTCCAAGCGCAATGCTCCGTGGGGAGAGCTACTTTCCACCGCGGCGCTCGCACGGGGGGCCCGGGGTGCGGTGATCGACGGGCTGGTTCGGGATGTGCATAACATCGTGAAACTTGGATTTCCGGTTTTTGCCGCCGGTATTAAGCCGGTGGATTCGACAGGAAGAGGCCTGGTCGTCCATTACAACGTGCCGGTGCAATGTGGCGGCATCGTCGTGACCCCCGGCGATCTGATCTTTGCCGATTTCGATGGAGTCATAGCCATTCCGGCAGCTCTGATAGAAGAGACTCTAGCGCTCGCCAGGGATAAGGTTTCCAGGGAAAATCTCAGCCGCGAGGATTTGCGGAAGGGTGCGTACCTGAGGGAAGTTTACAAAAAGTACGGGGTTTTATAGGACAGGGGGGAGGCTTTCCACCAATTCCCAGCTTGCACTTCAAACGTTTGAAGCCGTAACGGAAAGCTTGAACGAGTGTCGGCGGACGCGGACTCCAGCCTCTCGCAATGAACCCAAGGTTTCGCAGACTTGACAGGGAGATTCATGGGCCATGATCGTCGATGTTCACAGCCATTTCTTTCGCTTTCCCGAGCACTTTGAAGAGACATTCAAGGAGCAATCTCTACGATCCCGCGGTCACGAAGTAGATCTGACAGTGCGCTGGGACCAATACCACGCCTCGGCGGGAGGGGTCGCGAAGACCATCGTTTTTGGGGGCAAGGCCAAGCTATCGGGCATCTGGGTGCCTGACAAGGAAGTCGCCGCGTATGCCGCGCAGCACCCTGAACACCTGATTGGATTTCTCAGCCTCGATCCCACGCAGACGGGCTGGCAGGAGGAATTGGAAGAAGGCCATCGCGAACTCGGGCTGAAGGGCGTGAAGCTGATGCCGATGTACGCTGGCTTCCGCCCGGACGCTCCGGAATTGGATTATCTCTGGCAATATGCGAGCCGGTATGGGCTGCCCGTGCTACTGCACACGGGAACCACCTTCATCGACAGGGCCCCGCTCGAGGACACTCTGCCGAGGTTACTCGATAACGTAGCCATCCGATTTCCGGACGTCAAATTGATCCTTGCGCATCTTGGACATCCGTACGAAGGCGAGTGCATCGCCACGATTCGCAAGCACGCGAACGTGTATGCCGACTGTTCTGCTCTCCACTATCGTCCCTTCCAACTCTATCATTCGCTGATGCTGCTGCAGGAATATGGGGTATGGAACAAGCTTTTGTTCGGCACAGATTACCCATTCACGACCGCTGATGCCAGCCTGCGCGACATGCGCAAGCTGAACGATATGCTCGAAGGGACCGCGCTTCCCAGGCTTGACAGGGACAAGATGGAAGCGATGTTCGAGCGGGATACTCTGGCGCTGTTGGGAATTTCCGCGTAGAGACGGACCCGGTGAGTCCCTGGAAGCTGGCTTGCCGGGATTGGAAGCAACAAGCGCGGCTCTCTAGAGGCTAGCCTCCACAGATGCGGCGGAGATGCGGGCTGCGGAGCGCTTCACCGCCGTTGCAATCCTCTCGATATCCTCTACTCTGATTTGCAGGGTTGTCCCGGTCACACTTACAGCCGCTACGGCAGTGGGCCCTGAGAAGATCGGTACGGCGACACAGCGAACACCCAGCTCTTCTTCTTCGTCATCTATCGCGTAACCGGCACGGCGAATACGGGCTAGTTCGACCAGGAAAGCCGACTTGGTTGGAATCGTATTCTTGGTAAAGCGATCGAAGACATACCCGCGCAGGAGCGTCTGAAGGGTCTCGTCCGGCAGAAAAGCGAGCAGCGCCTTGCCCAGACCGGTGCAGTGGATCTCAGAGACTTTTCCAATATAGGTGTCAAACTTGATGAAGCTCGGGCCACCGACTTTCTGGACAAAGACGACCTGATTCTTCTCGAGGATGCCGACATGGGCTGTCAGCTGCGTCGTTTGCACCAGCCAGTGAAGGTGGGGCAAGGCTGCGGTGGGTAATGGGTTTGCATTGAGTGCCCGGCGGCCAAGTCCCGAAGCTTTCGCACTCAAATGAAAGCGGCGCGAACCTTGTGCCTGCCTGATGTAACCGATCTGGTCGAGCGTGGACACCAGCACGTGCGTGGTGCTCTTGGGAATTTTGAGCTTGCGGCTCATCTCCGAGATATTCCAGCCCCGGTTGGAAGAGTTAAGAAATTCGAGGATCATGAATGCCCGATCGACCGATCCCACAGCAGTTTTCATCCGCACTCCCATTGTTCCATCCTTTCCTTCTGTTGAGTCCCGCGACTATCGACGCCGCTCCGACTGTCACCACCGCGAAAAGGCCGCGCCGCGATCCAGCCCGCCGGATTGTTGTCCACTATACTAGACGGCGCTTCGAAGGGCGAGAGAGCCGCATCGCGGAGAACTGGAAACAGGCTGATTTTGTTCACATTTGTGGAAATGGTGGATTGCTTCCTTGCCACTGGCATTGCCGGCAAGTGATTCTGACAGCAGCAGCGAAATTCAGCAAGGGAGAACGTGCAATGCTCCGTCGAGACTTGTTGCTGGGCGCGGGCGCAGCGATCACCGGAGCGGGCCTTGCCGCCATCACGCCCGCGGGAGCCGAAGCGCAAACGATCGCCGGCCCGGAGCGCCGGATTGCGGGGGAGAAATCCGCACGCCAGCCGTTATGCCAGCCGGAACCCAATATCGACCTGGCGAAGCTCTGGTGGGTAGCGCCTCGCAACGTGTGGACGCCAGTGGGCTGGAAGGACCATCTTTTCCGGTTCGATGTGGTATATAACGGGACGCTGCTCTGCTCCCCGACCGGTTGGATCGTAAAACCGGATGTCGCCAAGTACCGGGGACACGATTTTCAACTGAACTTCACACCCAGCGAAGACGGCTCAATTCCGCCGATCCCCGACAAATTCACGAAGCTCTATGAAACCGACGGCGGCATTGGAGAACAGGGATGGCGCGAGGATCGGGAAACCCCCGTGCTCTGGTCGCGATGGTTTTGCCGGGCGGGCTTGGTCATGCAGCAGGAAGTCTTTGCGCACGTGAAAGGCGGCCAGGAGGTGAAGACCGGCATTGAGCCGCTTTATGCTTGGATGCGGCTTTCCGTGT
>JBOGMA010000055.1:0-2328 GCA_050746465.1 Acidobacteriaceae bacterium | reverse complement strand
GGCGTCCAGCGATTCTTCTATTCGTCCTCTGCCTGCGTTTACAACGGCGAAAAGCAGAAGAATCCGGACGTGGTTCCCTTGAAGGAATCGGATGCCTATCCCGCGCTTCCTGAAGACGGCTATGGTTGGGAAAAACTCTTCAGCGAACGAATGTGCCGGCACTTTGAAGAAGATTTCGGCCTTACCTGCCGTGTCGCGCGTTTCCACAACGTCTATGGACCGGACGGCACCTGGACCGGAGGACGCGAAAAGGCTCCTGCGGCGATCTGCCGCAAGGTCATCGAAGCGAAAAACTCCGGCAAGCATGAAATCAACATCTGGGGAGACGGCAAGCAGACCCGCAGCTTCATGTACATCGATGACTGCGTTGACGGCGTAAAGCGCATTACCGCGAGCAACATCGACGAGCCCATCAATCTTGGCTCAAGCGAGCTCGTGACGATCAATCAGCTCGTGGACATCGTGGAAGAGATCGCCGGGGTCAAGCTGAAGCGCACCTACGACCTTAGCGCTCCGAAGGGCGTCAACGGCCGGAACAGCGACAATACTTTAATCCTCGAAAAACTGGGCTGGGAGCCCTCCATCCGCCTGCGCGACGGTATGGAGAAAACCTACCGCTGGATCGAGAGCCAGATTGCGAGCGGCGCGAGGAGTAAGTAAGTGGCAACCGCGCGGGACAGCGTTACCATTCTCGGAATCCCGTTTTTTCAGGGACCGGCGCGTCAGGCGGTGGATCGCATGGGCCGAGGCGGGTTGCTCGTGGTCCCGGCCGCGCCCGCGCTCCAGGACATCGCCCACAACACCGCGTATCGCGAGGCGCTGCTCAAGGCCGACCTGGCCATTACAGACTCCGCCTTCATGGTAATGGTCTGGAATTATCTCCAGAAGGATTCCATACAGCGTCTTTCAGGGCTGGAATATCTGCGCGAGTTGCTGGGCCGGGAAGAGGTGCGCCGCCCGGGCGGCTGTGTATGGGTGATGGCGAGCGCGCGCAGCGCGACACGCAATCTGGCATGGCTTGCCGAAGAAGGAATCCGGGTCCCGGCCGAGTGTGTGCATATCGCGCCCATGCACGGCACGGAAATCTCCGATCCGGAACTGATCGAGCTCGTCGAGAGACTCGGTCCGCGCCACGTTGTCGTTACCCTGGGCGGTGGAACGCAGGAGCGGCTCGGTCTTTACCTGAAGCATAATCTCAGCTACTTGCCTGCCATCCACTGCATCGGCGCCGCCATCGCATTCCTCAGCGGCGATCAGGTATTCATCCCCGTTTGGGCTGACAAGTATTATCTCGGTTGGCTGTTTCGCAGCCTGTCGGAGCCGCGGCGGTTTCTGCCTCGCTATTGGAAGGCCCGCAAGCTCTTCACGCTCATCCAGCGTTATCGCGATCAGATGCCGGAAAAGCAGGTATAACGGCCCGCCCGGCAAGCCGAAAATACCGCCGCGCCCAGGCCACATCCCGCAATATCTGCCCCTTCAGTTCCTCGGGTGAATCAAACCGCCGCTCCTCGCGAATCCGCGACAGAAAGCACAACTCCAGCGGCGTCTTCTCCGTCAGTTCCACCTCACGAAAATCCAGCAGGTGCGATTCAATGGCGAATTCATTCTCCCCAAATGTCGGACGCACCCCGGCATTACTCACGGCGTCAAAAATCGTGTCGCCAATCTTAAGCCGAGTCGCATACACGCCGCTCGCCGGCGTCAGTTCGTCATAGCGCGCAAAGTTAATCGTCGGAACCGTAAGCCGCCTGCCCACCCCGCGCCCCTGCGCCGCTGTTGAATGAATCGAAAACACCCGTCCCAGCAGGGCGCGAGCCATTCCCATATCTCCCGCCTGCACCGTTCTCCGCACTGCGGAGCTTGAAACCTGAACGCCCCGAACGTATAGCGCCGGCTGCGCCACCACTCCAAAACCAAGCTCACGCCCCAGTCGCGCCAGTTCCGCCGGACCCGCGCTGGCATTGTGCCCAAAGCGAAAGTTGTCGCCTTCATGCACCTCGGCCGCGCGTAGCGCCCCCAGCAGCACGTCCTGAACGAATTCCAGCGCGGAGAGCCGTGAAAACTCCAGCGTGAAGGGAATCACCAACGTCGCGTCAATGCCGGCCCCCGCCAGCAGTTCCAGCTTCTGCCCGAGTGGCGTAATCAGCTTCGGAGCCTGCTCCGGCCGCAGCACCCGCACTGGATGCGGATCGAACGTCACGGCAACCGAAGCCGCTCCCATCTCCGCGGCCCGCCGCCGCACATTGGCCAGAATGGCCTGATGCCCGCGATGCACGCCGTCAAAGTTGCCAATAGCGACTACCGTTTGCCCCGGCCATTCCGGAAGCG
>JBOGMA010000054.1:0-2775 GCA_050746465.1 Acidobacteriaceae bacterium | reverse complement strand
TCGGGTTACGTTCCCGTTTAGGAACCAGAAGTACACAGTGCTTAGCGCCTAATCTTCCGCTTGGCAGACAACGTCTTTGTAACTGCCGTTTCGCTACCAGCCCCTTTCTTTGGCACGCCAGCAGCGGCGCACGAAGGCAAGCGCAATCGATTGGCGGCCTTTCGCTTCAGCTCATCCTCCGGATTGAGGTATCGGCGTGTCGTCTCAATATCGCTATGTCCCATCAGTTTTTGCACCGTGACAATGTCGGCGCCGCCCTCAAGCAGGCGCGTGGCGTATGTATGCCGAAATTTGTGGAGCGTAGCCCCACGACCCCTGCGCGACCGGCGATGGTTTTGAGACGGCGAAGCAAATGATTCAGCCGGTTTCCGCTCCTGTTGGGAAAAACCCAGAATGCGCGCTTTGATAGGGCCTTTAGAATTTTCAAAAGGTCCGGAGGGAGGGGGATCACGCGTTCTTCGTAGTCCTTGGGCGAAAATCCAATCTTTCCTTCGCCGCTGACCCGCAGGGTGGCCGTTCTCAGATCCATGTCGTTCCAAGTGAGGAAATACAGTTCTTTTTTGCGCAAGCCGGTGAGCAGGAGCGTTGCGAAAACCACTCGCTCGAACTCGTCGCATTCGAGGAAGAGAGCATCCAGTTCGTCCTGATTGTAGGTTGGTGGCCTGCCTCGGCCCAGACGTTTGACGTCGCGCAGTTTCTTGAATCGCGAACAGGGGTTTTTCATGGAAATGCCGCGTTCCTTGATGAGGTAATAGAAGAACGTCCGCAGCGTGCTGACTTCGAAATTCACGGTTCGAGCGGCGATCAAGCGGTTCTGACGCTGGCTCTGCTCTCGACACCGCAAAATCTTGTACTCATCAATATCTGCGCGCGTGACGGCTTCGGCGAAGCGCTTGTGCCCGGCGTGCCGTTCGAAGTGCTCCAGAACCTGACGATAACGCCGCTGCGTTTCCGGTTTGTCGGGCGAGTGCGCAGCCACGTGCGCGAGAAATAACTTTCGCGCTTCTTCGATCGGCGTCTGCCGGACCGGTGCTCCCGCAGCAGAGTTCTCAACCGAGACCAATGCGGATCCTTCGGCAGCTTTCGAAAGAAAATCGAGAGTCGAATCGGCGAGCAGTAAAGCGCCCGCTAACTCGTGCTGCTTCCGGCGCTGCGCAGCAAGCGCCGCACTCGGCGTTTCGCCCGCATATTCCCGCCGGCGCCGGCCTTCCCGCCAATCGAGATAATAGGCGCCCGGACGAGGATCCCACACGTACCGTGAACCCTTCCGGGCGAGAGACACAAACTTCCACACGCCCGCTTCCTGAATTTTCTTGACAATGCGGACCGAGCGCCGGATGGTCATCGGGCACCCCCAGAAAGGGGCTGCCACGAGCCTAAACCGGAACACGCTTGGTGTCCAAAAGTGGGGAGATTTGGACAAACCAAGACCGCAGCTCTCGCGCTAAGTGTTTTAATCTAAAGGAAAATAGGATCGGTTGGCTGGGAGGCAGGGACTCATTCGCCTCAAGATCCGACGGGAGCAGTTGCCCGACCTGCAGTAAGGAACCGCAGGTACAGCAGGCTGCAATCTCTTCCTCTGCTTTGGCTTCAAGCTCGCGACGTATCCGGCGATCTCGTACTGGTTGAAAATCCGCCACACCTCCGCCAGCAAACGCGGCAACTCTCGGGCGAACTCAGGCCTGCGGTATACGGTCTGGCGGGACATCATTGGCGCTCGTATCGACGCACACTTCAAGCAGCGCGCTAACCGGGCTTTCCGCCAAATATACAACGGGTGGCTGGCATGGTGCCACCGGCCGGGTGACCCAATCCTCCGGTTCCATTGAGGTCCCGATGCCTACTGATCCTCCATAGAATCATTTAGACGAACATGCCTTCGTCGATTTGAATCAGCAGTTCTTCCACGATGCGGCTCCCCACGTTTACCGGCTGGGTGGTGTTATCCGCCCTAGTTTACGCCTGCTCGAGCCATAAATCCCGGATCCACGCGGGTACGCCGCGCACGTGACCAACTGTAGGCTCTCCGTTATCGTTCCGAGCTTTGCCGCGCGCGCATAAACACATACACCGGAATGCCGCAACCGACAATAACCAGTCCCGGCCAAGTCGAGGCTGGACGATAAGCAAAAAGGCAATACAGGATCGCGAGCGCGCCCGCGATGTAAATGCACGGTACCACTGGATAGCCCCAGGCGCGGTACGGACGCGGCGATTGAGGCCGCTTTCTCCGGAGGCGAATAATACCGGAAATGGTTAGTATGTAAAAAATCAGCGCGGCCGAAATGACATAGTCGAGAAGATTGCTATATAAGCTTCCGTATGTATGTGTCGCCGGGTTATAGGTTCGGGGCAGCACTAGAGCCGCCGACCAGATCCCTTGCAGCATCAAGGACCACCCCGGCACTCGGGCCCCGTTCAGTTTGCCTGCGGATTGCGGAAACAGGCGATCATGCGCCATCGAATAATACACGCGCGGACCCGCCAGGATCAGTCCGTTCATACAGCCGAAGGTAGAAACCATGATCGCCGCCGCCATGGCCGCGGCGCCCCAGCCCGGGAAAATGATGCGCAGCATTTCCGTCGCCACGCGATCCGCCGGCGCGTGCTGCATCGCCCCGATCGGCAGCACCAAAAGATAAGCGAGATTCGCCAACAAATAAAGCCCGGTTACGCAAATCGTTCCGATCGCCATGGCCTGCGGCAGCGTCTTCTCCGGCTGGCGCACCTCGCCCGCGGCAAACGTAATGTCGTGCCACGAATCGGCGGAAAACA
>JBOGMA010000053.1:0-2168 GCA_050746465.1 Acidobacteriaceae bacterium | reverse complement strand
GTATTGCGCGATTTGATGAGCGAGGCGCGAGATGGGGAGCGTTTGCAGATAGACGCGGCCGGGGCCGGTGAGAGCGGCGAGGAAGATTCCGTCTCCGCCGAAGATCATGTTGCGGATGCCGGGAACGCGGGTGATCTGGAAGGATACGTTGGAATGGAAGGCGCCGATGTGGCCCGGATGCACGCGGAGGATTTCGCCGGGAGCGAGGTCCTTGGTGACGACTTCGCCGGATAGTTCGAGCCACGCGGTTCCCTGCCCAGTGACGCGCTGGAGGATGAATCCGTCGCCGCCGAAGACGCCTGCGCCGAGGGACTGCTGGAATCCGATGCTGAGAGCGATTTGTGGTGTGCCGCAGAGGAAGCCGTGGCGGTGAAACATGAAATCGCCGGTGCTGAGATCGACGGGAACGATGTGGCCGGGGACGCGGGTGGCGAAGGCGAGCTCGCCGGGGGCTCCGACGGCGCGATACTCGGTCATGAAGAGGCTGCCGCCGCCCACGACGCGTTTGAGCGCGCCAAAGATACCGCCGCCTCCTCCGAATTGGGTGTGGGTGGTCATCTGGATCGAGGCGCCCATCCAGGAGAGCTCGCCGGCCTCAGAGATGATGGAGTCGTTGGGGTCGAGGGCGAACTCGAGGACGGGCATAGTGGTTCCGGTTACGCGATGTTGCATAAGAAGCTCCTCAGGGAATTCTATGAGCAAAGTTCGGGGGGGCCTAATTGTACGCGGGGGCTGGCGCAACAGTAAAAGGCCACCCTTGCGGATGGCCTTTTGGTTTTGCGCCGGAGGCGCGTGTGCCTGGACGGCGAGTCCTAGTCGCCCATGACGGGTTCTTCGGTCTGGGGCTTGGGAGCGGGCTTGATCGAGGTGACCATTCCTTCCGGCGGCTTCTCTCCGAGAACTTCCTCGCGGTAAAGCTTGGCCATCTGGGCGTTTTTCGCGTCTTCCTTGATCTTGGCGTCGCGGGCGCGGATTTTTTCTTCGCGCGCGTTCCTGGCGATACCCGACTTGTCGAAGGTATCGTTGGCTGCGGCGTTCACGTGCTCCTGGTTCACGGCCAGCTTGGACTTGCCCGGATCGATGCCGACTTTCTTGCCGCCGGCGAAGATTTCATGGCGTCCGTGCTCCTCGTACCACTTGGTGAGGGTGGAGGTCATGTGCATCTTCTCGATGATGTTGCGCCAGCCCACGCCGGTGTTATAGGCGCAGAAGCTGATTTCGCCTTCCTGCGTAGCGTAGGGGATGATGCACTGTTCGGTACGACGGAAGTCGTAGTTGAACAGGTCCTGGAACCACATGCTGGCGATGAACAGGAAGTTCCAACGGTCGGCACGGCGTTGCTCGATGTCGGCCATGGTGCGGTCAGCAGTGACCTTGCCGTACTTGCGTCCGGTTGCGCCGAAGCACTTGTCGAACTTGGCTAGCAGGTCGGCGATCTTGAAGTGCTGGGGCGACTTGCGCGGATCGTAGTTGCGGAGCAGCGCGAGCGAAACGCCGACGATGGAGAGGAACTTGCCGCGGGCGGCATCGTTGATCTTGGCGACGTCTTTGGCGAGCTGGTCTGCATTCAGGAAGGCGGTGACAGGAACGGCTTCCTTGGTTTCCTTGTCGATCATCAGCGCCATGCCCATGCCGCAGTCAGGGTGGCAGCCGCAGGAGAGCTGGCCCCAATCAGACTGGGGACCATGGACCAGATCGGCCCAGTCGGAGAAGGTGCTCATGAAGCTGATGGGGAACCAGTCACGCTCCGGTTCGCCGAGCTTAAGCTGCCTCTTGACGTCGTGGGCGAGGTGGCTCTGCGTGTAGCGCTGGGCCTTGCGGCGTTCATCGCTCAGGCCCTCGTCGCGTCCGGTGAAGGATACGGGCTGGAAGCTGATGAAGTTGATCTTCTTCGGATTATCCATTGCGAACTGGATGATGCGGCCCACCTGTTCGTTGTTAATTCCGTTAATCAGGGTGGTGACGGGGACGATATCGACACCCGCTTCGTGCAGGTTTTCAATGGCGCGCAGCTTCACGTCAAACAGATTGCCGACCTTGCGGTGCGAATTGGCGCCGTTGCCGATTCCGTCGAACTGGAGGTAGGCATAGCGCAGACCGGCTTCAGCGGCGGCGCGGCAGAATTCTTTAGACTTGGCGAATTCGATGCCGTTGGTCGCGGCCTGCAC
>JBOGMA010000052.1:0-2582 GCA_050746465.1 Acidobacteriaceae bacterium | reverse complement strand
TGTCTGTTGTCAGGTACTGTGAAGCTGGCAACTGAGAACTGTCGCTAACGGAAGTGCTCCCATCCGCGCGGTTCAAGCTTCGATATTCGGTCATTGTCCTTGCGTAGCGTCATTTGAGGCCGCCCTTTGCGCCGGACTGCCATGCGCCCGATCTTGTGAATCCGGACTCCGGCAATTTTTTGTGGGATGCGGGCAGCGGGCGATGCGGTAAACAGCAGTTCGTAGTCGTCGCCGCCGTGGAGGGCCAGGTTCACAGCAGATGGAATCAGTCCATCGCGCTCCGCTTTGAGAGCGATGGGATGAATCGGAATCTTTGCCGTATCCAGTTCTGCGGACAAACTTGATTCCTCGCACAGGTGCGCAAGATCGGTGGAGAGACCGTCGCTGATATCGATGGCCGCATTGGCCGCCGAGCGAATGCGCGCTGCGACTGCGATACGCGGCTGTGGGAACATGTGCGGGTGATCGTTTGTGGCCTTTACCAAGCGGGTGAAACGTTGCGGATTGCTTTCCAGGGCCAGCAACTCCGCCGCTGCTCCACCGAGTGCGCCGGTGACGTAGATCGCATCTCCAGCCTTTGCTCCGGAGCGCAGCAGGGCGTGGCCTCGCTTCACTGCTCCCACCAAAATGATGTCGAAGCACGCGGGGCCGAGCGACTGCGCGGTATCGCCGCCGGCAAGCGGGACGTGGTACTGATCGGCGAGCGCGAGCAGGCCATTCAGAAATCGGTCGAGCCATGATTTTCCGCGACGCGATTGAACCAATTCCTTCGGCAGAGCCATGGAGAGGAACGCCGCAACGGGGCGCGCTCCCATAGCGGCGATGTCGCTCAGTCCGCGCGCCAGGCAGCGGTGCCCCACTGACTCCGGCGAATGCCATTCGCGGCGGAAGTGCACGCCTTCGAGCGAGAAGTCTGTTGTGACTACGATCTCTTCTCCCGCTGCCGGACGCAGCACCGCGCAATCGTCGCCGATGCCGAGACGCAGTTCCGGAGAACGATGCGCCGTCATCGCCTGCCGGCGAATAGCGGCGATGAGCGCGCCTTCGCTCCTGACGCGTGATTGAGGAGATTCCGCCATCGAAAGCATATCCAGAATAGCAATCGGCCGCTGGGCGCAACTGTTAAACTCATAAGCGCGATGCCCGCGCTCACCTATTTTCTTATTGGCCTGGTTGCTTATTTTGTAGGGTCGATTCCCTTTGGCTATCTGCTCGTCCGCCTGTTTTTGAAGGAAGATATTCGCGCCAAGGGCAGCGGCAACATCGGAGCGACGAACGTCATTCGCTCCGGCGCGAAAAAGCTGGGCGGGCTCACCTTCTTGCTGGACGCCTGCAAGGGCGCGTTTGCGGTGCTGGTGGTCAGCCGCATTGCGCTTGCTCCGGGTCTGGCGCATGTACCGATGCAGAATGCCGCCGCGCTTGCCGCGCTGTGCGCTATCCTGGGCCACATCTATACCGTGTGGCTGCACTTCAAAGGCGGCAAGGGGGTCGCCACGGCGCTCGGCGTTTTCCTCGCGCTCGCGCCTTACGCGGCGCTGGCCGGACTTGCTGTGTTCGTGATTGTCTTCTCTCTCACCAAGTACGTTTCGCTGGGATCAATTCTTGCGGCTCTCACTTTTCCGCCCGTTGCGATGCTGCTGCCGCATCACCCATATACGCCGTTCATGATTGCTGTGATTGTCGTCGTGCCCATCATCGTGATTGCAAGGCACCACCAGAACATCGCCCGCCTTCTCAACGGCACCGAATACCGCTTTGGTAAGCCGAGGACCACGCACGCATGAGCCACGACCGCCATAGATCGAGGATTCTCTGCGCATGAGCAATATTGCCATTATGGGCGCGGGAGCTTGGGGAACAGCGCTGGCGCTGAATCTCGCGCAGCGCGGCGGGCACTCTATTTCGCTGTGGGCGCATAATCCCGATCTTGCGGAGGCGATTCGCGCCTGCCACGAAAATACCGCTTTTTTGCCGGGATATCCGCTGCCCGACTCCATTATCGTTACGGGCAGCTCCGCTGAGGCGCTGGGTGAGGCAGAGATTGTTGTGAGCGTGATGCCGTCACATCATGTGCGCGAGTCTTACGTGAGCTTTGCTCCGCATTTGCACGCCGGGCAATGCGTGGTGAGTGCGACCAAGGGCATTGAAGAGCAGACGGGGCTTCGCATGAGTGAGGTCATCGCCGCTACGCTGGCCGAGCACGGACTCGAACTGCCGATTGCCGTTCTCAGCGGGCCGTCGTTCGCGCAGGAAGTTGCCGCAGGATCGCCCACCGCTATCACCCTCGCGTCGCGTGATTTGGACCTGGCCTCGCGCATTCAGCGAGAATTCTCCAGCGGCACGCTGCGGCTTTACACCAATGAAGATGTGACGGGAGTGGAGCTGGGCGGCGCGCTGAAGAACGTGATCGCCATTGCCGCCGGAGCCGTGAACGGACTTAACCTGGGGCATAACAGCATTGCCGCGCTCATTACTCGCGGCATTGTGGAGATCACGCGACTCGCTGAAGCCTGTGGCGGACGTCGCGAGACCCTCTCCGGGCTTTCCGGAGTTGGTGATCTGGTTCTCACCTGCACGGGGTC
>JBOGMA010000051.1:0-2168 GCA_050746465.1 Acidobacteriaceae bacterium | reverse complement strand
GCTTCAATCCCAATCTGATAGCGGTGATAAATTTCTTTGAACCGAGGATCAGTGTCCCAGGCCTTCCCCAGCCTCACGCCCACGTAAGCAAGCAGATAACACCACGGCAGCGAACCGATAAACGTGTAGATGTGGAACCGCACCTGCGACATGCGTGCAATCCCCGCCGGCAGCGCAATAAACGTGCGAACCACCGGCAGCAGCCGTCCAATGATCACCGCCCATGCGCCGTGACGCGCGAAGAAGCGTTCCGCGTGTTCCAGATCGCGCTGGTTCAGCAGCACAAACCGTCCATATCGCGTAATAAACGGCCGCCCACCCCAAGCCCCAATCCAGTACGCCACCACCGACCCCAGATTGCACCCAATCGCGCCCGCAATCGCCACTCCAATCAATGACAGTTGCCCCGTCAGTGTCGGCTGGTGCGTGTAGACCAGGTACCCGGCGAACGGCATAATTATTTCCGACGGCAGCGGAATACAGGCCGACTCAATCGCCATAAGCAGCATCACCCCCAGGTAGCCTGAAGCGGATATCGTGCCAACGATAAAGTTAAAAATAAACGGAAGAAATTTGTCGGCCATTCGGGGAAAGTATACCTGTAATGCCGCCCTCACTCGCTTTGGTAGCATTGAGGCGCGAGGATCAGATGGAGCTTTTATTGGATGCGGTCGAGGCGCGAGTCCTCGGCGCTCTCATCGAGAAAGAAATCACCACCCCCGAGTACTACCCGCTCTCGCTCAACGCGCTCATCAACGCCTGCAATCAAAAGTCCAGCCGCGACCCGGTCATGCAGCTGGGCGAGATCACTGTCCGACAGGCGCTCTCGCACCTCGAAGAAGTCGGCCTCGCCGCTCGCGTTCAGGACAGCCGCGTACTCAAGTTTGAGCATCAGGCCCGCCACGCGCTCGACCTCAGGCGCCCGGAAATCGCCGTCCTCTGCCTGCTCCTGCTGCGCGGCCCGCAAACCGCCGGCGAGTTGCGCAACCGCTCCGACCGCCTCTACGCCTTCGACGACATCGCCTCCGTGCACGCCGCCCTCGAACGCATGTCCCGCGCCGATTCCGCAGAAAAGCCTCGCCTCGCGCTCGTAGCGTTGCTCCCCCGCCGCCCCGGCGAAAAGGAGTCTCGCTACGCCCACCTGCTTTCCGGCGAACCTGCCACTGCCGCCGCCATAACGGAACCCGCCAACGACAGTTCAGGCCGGTCCGACAACCGCAACGAACAAATAGACCGACTCGAAACCGAGGTGGCCGAATTGAGAGCCAGAGTCGAAGCCCTATCCACCCGTCTCGAAAAACTTGAAGGCTAACCCGCGCAGCACCCGTAAAATGGCTGCATGAAAGCCGCCGCGAAGTCTCCGAAGAAAGCCGCACCGCGAAAGCCCGCGTCCAAAAAATCAGCCACCTGGAAAACCAATGGCCTCGCCCCGGAGCGAATCGCCGAACTGCTGCGGCGACTACAGGCGACCTATCCCAACGCGGAATGTGCCCTGCGCCACCGCAACGCTTGGGAACTCCTCGTAGCGACCATCCTGTCCGCCCAATGCACTGATGCCCGCGTGAACATGGTCACCCCGGAGCTGTTCCGCAAATACCCCACGCCCAAAGCGATGGCCCAGTCCGCAATCCCCGCGCTCGAAGAAGAAATTCGCTCCACCGGCTTCTATCACAACAAGGCAAAATCCATCTCAGGCGCGTCCAAACAGCTCGTCGAACGATTCGGCGGCAAAGTCCCCAGGACCATGGCCGAACTCCTCACCCTCCCCGGCGTCGCCCGCAAAACCGGCAACGTAGTCCTCGGAGTCGCTTTCGGCCTCGCTGAAGGCATCGTCGTCGACACTCACGTCTTCCGCGTATCCCGCCGCCTCAGCCTCACAAAATCCGAAGACGCAAAGAAGGTCGAGCAGGATCTAATTCAGATCATTCCCCGCGACCATTGGATACAGTTCTCCCACGAACTCATCTATCACGGTCGTCAGGTCTGCATCGCCAGAAAGCCACGCTGCATCGATTGCTCCGTCGAAACGCTGTGTCATTCGACGGACAAAACCTGGTCGAGCCACTAGACAATCGGATTCAAAAGCTAACATCAACCGCGCCGCAGCGCCCGAACCGTAGCCGCCACCAACCCCGCCACATCATGCGGATCGGCCTCCGCCGCCGGCT
>JBOGMA010000050.1:0-8018 GCA_050746465.1 Acidobacteriaceae bacterium | reverse complement strand
CCATTGAGGTCAGCCGCACAACCGCTGGATCAAAATTCGTGCAGACCATTATGCTGGCGGCAGGCGAGGCCGGTAAGCGTGTTGTGGTGAAGAACGACATCAACTGGACCACGCGCGAATCCAACCTGAAGGCCGTTTTCCCGCTAGCTGCGCACAACCAATTCGCAACCTATAACCTCGGGATCGGCACAATCCGGCGCCCAAATGCGCGCGTGCGGAAATTCGAAGTGTTGTCGCACCAGTGGATCGATTTGACCGATGCCACAGGGACATTCGGTGCGACGATTCTCACCGACTGCAAAAATGGATCGGACAAGCCGAACGACAACACCATCCGGCTCACTCTGATCCGTACTCCGGGAGTGCGCGGCGGCTATCCGGACCAGGCCACGCAAGACCTGGGTCATCATGAATTTGTTTATGGCATTGCGGGGCACGCCGATGACTGGCGCGCCGCGCAGACGGACTGGCAAGGGCAGGAGCTCAATGATCCTTTGATTGCCTTCACCAGCGCAAAACATCCCGGTACGCTGGGCCGCGAATTTTCGCTGGTGAAGATCAGCAACCCCCGCGTGAAGATCATGGCGTTGAAACGCGCGGAGAACAGCAACGAATTCATCCTGCGCATGGTGGAACTCTCCGGCAAACCGGAAGCCAACGTTCACGTGGCCTTTGCTTCGCCGATTCTTTCCGCGCGCGAGGTAAACGGCCAGGAGCAGCCGGTCGGACCAGCCGTTGTGAGGAATGGCGAACTGCTCACATCGTTCACCGCCTACCAGCCACGCACGTTCGCTTTGCGGCTCAAGCCTCCAACAGCACGGGTTGCGCCGGTCAGGTCCGAGCCGGTCGCGCTCCATTACGATCTCGCCGCGGCCAGCAATACCGGTAGCGCAGTCACGGGCGGATTCGACGGCAAGGGCAATGCTCTTCCGGCAGAGATGCTTCCTGCCAGGATCGACTTCCACGGAGTCGAGTTCCAGCTTGGTCAGGCGAAAACCGGCGAGCCCGATGCTCTGGTTGCCAACGGCCAGACGATCGCCTTGCCGCACGGCGATTACAACCGCGTCTATATTCTGGCCGCTTCCTCCGGACCTGACCAGACTGCTGATTTCCAGATCGGCAACCACGCCGATACGCTGAAGGTCGAGAACTGGGGCGGCTTCATTGGCCAGTGGGATGATCGGCAGTGGATCGCGAAGGATGTGACGGTGCCGGCGCGGGGGGATGAACCGGCGCATACAGAGCACGATGATTATGCGCAAATGGTAGGCATCCGGCCCGGATACATCAAGCGCGCCGACCTCGCCTGGTACTGCTCGCACCATCACGACTCAGCCGGAAAGAACGTTGCGTATTCCTATTCCTATCTTTTCGGATACTCGATGCCGCTTCCGGCAGGAGCCAAAACCATCACTCTGCCGAAAAACGAGAATGTGCGAATCCTGGCCATCTCCGTGGCGCATGAAAACCATGCCGTAACGCCGGCGCAGCCTCTGTACGACACACTGGGGCGCTCCGAACCGGGACCGGTGGAACAGCCGTAACCAGTGAAGTGGGAAACATGGAAGGGCGGCACTCGCGTGTCGCCTTTCGTGCTTTCTGGATCCGTTAGGCGCAGACGGCTCGCTACAAGCTCGGGGGGTGCAACACACCGCTCCCTTTCAACCTTCAGGCGGAAAGGGAATTGACCACGGTGGCCATGCTGTCGCGCGAGATGAAATCAATCTCCGAAGAGGCCTCATTGACATCCGTGCATAGATATCTATATAAAGACATCTGATTATGGCCAGAACTGACGCTCTGCAAGGCTCACTCGATTTGCTCGTGCTCAAGATATTGTCGCGGCGACCGCGACTTCACGGGTACGCCATTATGACCGCTATCGCCAGCGCATCCGGCGAGGTGCTGCGCGCGGAGGAGGGCTCGCTCTACCCCGCGCTGCATCGGATGGAGGAGGCGGGCTGGATTCGCGCGGAGTGGATCAGGAAAGATACTGGCCGCCGCGCTCGCGTCTACGAACTGACCGCCGCAGGCAAAAAGCAACTGGGCGTGGAAGAGTCGCGCTGGCAATCAGTAAGCCTGGCAATCAATCGGGTCCTCCGGGAGGTGTGAGATGTCTTTGTGGTCGCGTATCTCGAACGCCTTGTCTGGTGAGCGCCTGAACCGCGAGATCGAGGAAGAGTTGCAGGCGCACATTGAAGAAGCCATTGCCTCAGGACGTGATCCCATGGAAGCCCGCCGTGCATTCGGATCGACGCTGCACACGCGCGAGACGAGTCATAGCGTCCGCGCCGCCGGGTGGCTTGAGTCGCTCCTCGCCGATGTAAGGTTTGGCTGGCGGCAGCTCCGCCGCAACAAGGTCACATCCTTGGCCGCGGTGCTTTCTCTGGCCCTCGGGATCGGCTCCTGCGTCGCCGCCTTTCGTCTTATGGACGCACTGCTCTGGCGAGCGCTGCCTATCGCCCATTCCAGCAGCCTCTTCGATCTCTCCCGCAAGATGATTGGCCTGAACGGCAAGCCTGTTGAGGACCGTTACTGGGCCACGCCGGATTTCAACCTCATGCGCAGTGCCGTCAAGGACAAGGCCGACCTCATCGCAATCAGTGACGCTGACCGCACCGACATCACCTGGTCCACCGACGACGACATGGAGAAGGCCCATGTCGTTTACGTCTCCGGAAATATGTTCCCGCTCTTCGGCCTCAAGCCCGCGCTCGGCCGCCTGCTCACTCCCGGCGATGACCGCGGCCCGGGTCTCTATCCCTACGCGGTCCTCTCCTGGGATTATTGGAACCACCGCTTCGGTCGCGATCCCCGCGTGCTCGGACGCCTGGTCCATATCGGCGATCAGACTTTTGAAATCATCGGCGTCGGCCCTCGCGATTTTACTGGAACGGAAAAGGGAACAGTCAGCGACATCTTTCTGCCCCTGAACATGAACGCACTCGCCACTAAGGAGAGCGTCACATGGCACCATACTTTTCTCATGTTGAAGCCCGGCGTGGACCCGGCCACGGAGCTCGAGCCGCTTCGCCAGCATCTCTCCGCCGTCAGCCATGCATTTGAGGTTCAATGCTCCGCGTGTTTTCGCGGCGCGACCAGGCAGTCGATTGACCGCTATCTCGATCAAAAACTGGTTTTCCATCCCGCTGGCGCCGGCATTTCCGATCTCCAGAAGGACTATCGCCGGTCCCTCGGCATCCTCGGAATGCTGGCCGCTCTTGTCCTGCTCATCGCCTGCGTCAACGTCGCCAATATGATGACCGCTCAGGCCGCCGCCCGCGCCCAGGAGATGGCCCTGCGAATCTCAATCGGCGCGGGCCGCCGTCGTCTGGTACAGCTCATACTTTCCCAGAGCGCCCTGCTCGCCCTGCTGGCTTCCGCGCTGGGCGCATTCTTTGCGTCATGGGCGGCGCCCTTCGTGCTCAGTCGCGTCAATCCGCCTGACAACCCTGCGCGCCTGGCTCTTAGCGCCGACTGGCATGTACTTTGCTTCGGATTCGGGCTTATTCTCCTCGTCGTTCTGTTGCTTGGTCTGCTTCCCGCTCTCCGTGCTTCTGCCGTGCGGCCCGTCGCAGTCCTCAAGGGCGGTGAAGACCCGCACTCGCCGCGCCGTCTCATGCGTGGAGGCATCGCCCTGCAGGTTGCCTTCTGCTTCCTCGTCCTATTTCTTTCTTCTCTCTTTGTCGGATCGTTCCTGCGCCTGCAGAACCGTCCTCTCGGCTTTTCCACCGACCGTCTGCTCCTGCTCGAAACGGTTGCCGGTAAAGGCCAGCCTCCCGTCGTCTGGAATCAAACAGCCGAGGCGCTCCGTGGTGCTCCCGGGGTCGATTCCGTCGCTATCTCGGGCTGGCCCCTTCTCTCTCGCATCGCCATCAACAGTGACATTTCCATCAATGGCGCGCTTCCCAGTTCGACTCCCGCCTGGTTCCTGAACATTTCCCCGGGATGGCTCACGACCATGAAGATCCCTCTGATTTCCGGTCGCGATTTTCGTCCTCAGGACACCTCGCCGGGAGCCGCCATCGTCAACCAAACCTTCGTGAAGACCTTCTTCCACGGCCAGGACCCCATTGGCCGCACCTTTGACCCCTCTATTTTTGAAAGCGGTGCCACCCAGCACCCGTATACCATCGTCGGCGTTACCCAGGATGTTCCTTACCACGACCTGCGCGAGCCCGTCCCCGCCGTTTTCTACGTTCCTTTCAACCAAACTGACAGCAGGTCCGCGCCGAAGGCTGTTGACTTCGCCACCTTCATCATTCACACCGACACCCGGAACCCGCTCGCTCTCGCCGAATCTTTCCGCCGGATCGTTGCGCAGCGGCACAACGGCCTCCGCGTCTCGAACGTTACCACGCAGATTGATGTGGTCCGCGACCAGACCATTCGCGAACGCCTGCTGGCCATGCTTGCCGCCTTCTTTGCCGCCGTCGCGCTGCTCCTCGCCGGCATCGGACTCTACGCTGTGCTCAACTACTCCGTCCTCCAGCGCCGCCGCGAGATCGGTATCCGCATGGCCATTGGCTCCACTCGTGCTGGAATTGTCCGCATCGTGACTCTCGATATCTTCCTGATGATCGCGCTGGGAGCCTGCGTGGGCTTCGCGCTCGGATTCGGCGCAGCGCGCTATGTCGAGTCGCTTTTCTATCAGGTCAAAGCAACCGACGCGGCCATGATTGCTCTGCCGGCGTGTGCCATTCTGCTCACCGCGCTGGTCGCCACACTCCCAGCCGTGCTTCGAGCGCTGAGCACCGACCCCGCCGGGATTCTGCGTGCGGAATGAGACGGAGGGCCGCTCAAAGCTTCATGCTGATTGGGATGCGACAGTCGAGCAGCATATTTGCAGTTCGTGCCCGTTAGACGCTGAGGGAATCATGCTTGTGCAAGCATGAACGCTAGAATCGACGGATGGAAGGCTCCGCCTCGGGTCACGCGAATTTTGCTACCGAAATACTTGCGAAGCACTGGCATATCCATGAGCCTCCTACTCCCACTCATCTGGGCGTAAGCCGGGCGACGTGGCGCGTTGGACCTCACTACTGGCTTTCACAAGCTGAAGAGGCGAGAGCCACGGAAGTGTTTCGCCAAACGAAATTGGTTTTCGATCTCGATCGTTACCTTAGATCTCACGATCTCTCAATATCAGTTCCTCAACCGATTGCGAGTGACCGTGGGAACATTGTGGAGGTAGATGGCCGATATGCGTGGTCTCTGTCACGCAACATCTCAGGGATTCATGTTGATGTTGCGGACCCGGCAATCTATACGGCGCTTGCGGGCGAATTAGCGCGGTTCCATCACGCCCTGCGCATGTTTTCCCGGCATCAGCCGATGAACGTTGCCGATGGCATCTGCGTTAGAACTCGGCAGAGTATTGCCAGATTATCCCAGAGGCCATTTGTGCCGTTTACGCCTGATCCGGAAGAAGAACAAGTGTTGTGGCAGGCAAGCGCATGGCTGCTATCGCGACTGGATCGACTTGAGCGCTTGCCCAGACAACTCGTTCACGGGGACTGGACACTGCAGAACGTGCTCTTCAGTGGCACAGATCGGCCGAACCGCCTCACCGGGGTCCTCGATTTTGAAGCAATTGCTATCGACCCGATCGTGGTGGATGTCGCAAATATCTGCTCCACATTGCTCATGTGGTCGGGACTGGACAACCTGGATGAGCGGGTCGATAGCGTTCTGACGAGCTATGGAGCCTCATCTGGCGACCATCTTGAATTGGCGGATGTTCACACTGCGATGCTAGCCCACTGGCTGTGCCACTACTGGAGTTGGCGCGACAGGCTACAATTCGGAGAATTCGGCCGGGAAGTGAAACAGCGCCTCTGCCTCAGAATTCGTTCGGCTTTCTCCTATGTTTCGAGAGGAAACCCGAATTCACCCTGAGTCGCGGCGAACCGATCAATCGATTCGCGAGCGTATGGGTGATCTCAACAAAAAGCCCACTCACTCAGGAAGTGACCCAACCCGCTATTAGCTGGCTGAATGAGAAGGTCTTCAAGCCGATTCAGATGGAGGCAGGAGCCGTCCCTGCTTTCCTGAAAACAAATCCTCAATCCCCGGGGGCTGAATGATCCGTCCACGCAATGGCGGCGCGCTGGATCTCGGGAATTACGAACTCCACCCGGCCATTTTGGACCCTTCCCGTAACTGTTTCAGGGCCACCCAGGAACGGCACCAGATGAAGTACGCTGCCCACCTCAGCCGGCGCAGTGATCGTTACATTCCTAACCGGCACGGGCACGGTGGCATCACCTTTTTTGAGACCCTTGAAGTTCGCGAAATACCAGTGCGTCTTCCCGTTGGCTTCCGCCACATACGCCACCAGATCAGGAGAGGCCTGAACAGAAAACTCCGATTCATCTCCGAGCGCCTTGAAGAATGCCGATTGTGAATCCAGCGGCGCATCCTCAAAGTCCTTTTCCGCCGCCTCCAGATATTCCAGGCCGGGCGAGTTCGCGAATGAAACTGAATGCCTCAGTTTCTCCAGCTTCGGATCGCCCGGTCCAGTCAAAATCAGCCTGCCGCCTCTTGCGGTGAAGTTGCGCAGGTCTGCCATCTCTCCGGACGAAAGGACGCGCACGCCTGGAAGCACAATGGTTTTGCCGGCGAAGCCCGCGAGAGTTCGCGGAGTGACGATCTGAAATTGAACATGCTTCCGCAGCAGAAGCAGAAGAACGCCGCGATAGTGCCGCACAAAATCCGGATAGAAATTTCGAGTGGAATCGGAGAAATACACTCCCACGCCGCCGAGCGGTTTTCGCGGCGAGAAGAGCGCGTCCTGGTTTTGTTTGATCCAGGCAAAGATCTGCTTGCGGGTGGCAAGATCATTCGAGCCGGCCATCACGTGGCCCGGGGCATCCCAGAAGTTCGCATCGGCGATGACCTCTGACATTGCCAGGTTTTTCATCGCGTCGCTTGGCTTTACGCGCGTGTTGCCGTCCCAGGAATAATTCAATATCCAAGTGGGCTTTCCCTGTGCGAACGCGCGGAACGATCCGATTCCCGCCTGATACATGAACCAGTCGAACTCTCCACGGCTCGCGGCGGTGTGGTCGTCTCCGTCGCCAAATTCGTATTCATGGGCGATGGCGTCCACCACGGGATAAATCTGGTATACATCCGCGCCGGTGCTCACCGCGGACTGCTCAATCCCAGGCCATATCTCGGGTATCAAGGCAATCTTCGGATTCACCGAAACAGCATTCTTCCGCACATCTGCGAGAAAGTCTGTGATGGTCTGGATTCGAAAATTGATCCACTCGCGAAAGCCGGGATCGTTGTAATCCCCCAGTTTCACCTGCTTTGGGTCCATCGCGTTGAGGCCAGTTTGTTTTTTAAAGGCCGCAACCGTGTACTTGTCAAAACTTGCCCAACTATTTTCCCAACCGGTGAAGTCCGTTTTCCAGTAGGGAATATCCAGGTAGATTCCGTCGATACCGGTGGCCGCAATCTGCCGAACGCGCTCCATGTACATCTTGCGCCAACCCGGCGCGTAAGGCGTGACCCAGGCATCCTCGTCGCCCCTTTTTACCCAGAACGCGATGCCGGCGTGGAAGATCGCTGGCGCCCCGCTCCGCTTGCGCTGCAGCCAGTCGGGATGGTCTTTCGCCATGCTGTGCGGTGCGGAATCGGCGTTCGCTGTGATGCATTCGAATCCGGAAATATAGACGAACGCGTGGTTGCCGTGCTGGTGCGCAAGGGTCGCAACCTTTCGAATCGCCTGAAGTTTAGCCGCGGGATCGACGAAGCTCTCATAGCGGCCAGTGATGTCGTTATCAACTTCAATTCCGCTAACGCCGCTCTCTTCCGCCTTTCGAACGATTTCAGCGGCGTTATCAGCCTTCAGCCCATAAGCTCCAATGCGGGCATATCGCATCCATGCACGCGGATTTTGAGGCGCGCTTTGTGCCCACACGCCTGCGAACGGAAACGAAGCCATCACAAGAAATATCACCACAGCCGGCGATACGTGTTTCACATACGTGCGCATCTTCGTCCTTCCA
>JBOGMA010000049.1:0-1953 GCA_050746465.1 Acidobacteriaceae bacterium | reverse complement strand
TCGCCGTACCGCATGTCCACCGCGCGCCCCACCGCCTACCTCGACGCCTTCGCCGCCATCGTGTTAAACGTAATGCTCTGCGCCACCAGCTCGCGTCCAGACTTCCGCGTCACATAATCAATCACCTCGCCGCGGCGATTCTGGCAGAAGTCCACGTCGATATCAGGCATCGTGACGCGCTCCGGATTCAGAAACCGCTCGAACAGCAGCACGTTCTGCATCGGATCGATATTCGTGATCTCCATCGCATACGCCACCAGCGAACCCGTCGCCGACCCGCGCCCCGGCCCCACCGGAATCCCATTGTCCCGCGCATACTTGATGAAGTCCCACACAATCAGGAAGTACCCCGAGTACTTCATCTGCTTGATAATGCCGATCTCGAAGTTCAGCCGCGCTTCGTACTCATGCACCGGTGATCGCAGAATTCCGCGAGCCTCCAGGTTCCGCACCGCTGTATCCAGCCGCTTCCTCAGCCCCTTCCGGCACACTTCCTCAAAGTAGCTGTCAATCGTATGCCCCTCCGGAACCGCGAATTCCGGAAAAGGATTCTCTACCTTGCTCAGCTTCAGCGAGCAGCGCTCCGCAAACTCCATCGTGCGGCTCACTACTTCGGGAGCATGCGAGAACAGCCGCTCCATCTCCGCCGCCGACTTCACATAAAACTGATCGGAATCAAACTTGAAGCGCTTCGGGTCGTGAATCGACCCCGCGGTCTGCACGCACAGCAGCACCTCATGCGCGTGCGAATCGTCCTCGCAAAGGTAGTGGCTGTCGTTCGTCGCCACCAGCGGAATCCCCAGTTCTTTCTCCAGCCGGAAGAGGTCGGCATGGATCTTCTTCTCTTCCTCCAGCCCCTGGTCCTGAATTTCAAGAAAGAAATTCCCTCGTCCGAAAATTTCCTGATACTGCCCCGCCGTAGTTTTGGCCGCATCGTAATGCCCAGCCATCAGGTTTTCGCAAAGCTCGCCCGCCAGGCAGCCGGAAAACCCAACCAGACCCGCCGCATGCTCCGCCAGATATTTCTTGCTCACCCGCGGCTTGCGATAAAACCCATGCAGTGACGCCTCAGACGTAATTCGAACAAGGTTCCGGTATCCTTCCTCGTTCTCCGCCAGCACCAACAGATGGTTGTAGTCATCGCCCTGCGGATCGGCCCGGTGGTCATCCTTTTTGCAGATGTAAAGCTCGCAGCCCAGAATCGGCTTGATGCCCTTCTTCTTCGCCGCCTCAAAAAAGTGCACCGCGCCGTAAATGTTGCCGTGGTCCGTAATGGCAACAGAGCTCTGGCCGACGCTGGCCACGCGATCGACAAGCTTCTCCACGTCGCACGCGCCGTCAAGAAGCGAATAATCCGTATGCAGATGAAGATGAGTAAATTCAGGCATGGGTCTCTACCTGAATTTTATTCCCCAGGGGCAAGCATCAAAACGCTCCCCACGAGTGGAAAACCAGGGACCAAATTCAAATTCGCAAAAGCTCGCCCCGCGACTCAGCTTTCATCAACCACAAGCTCGTCATCCTGAGCCCAGCGAAGAACCTGCGTTTCTGTCGAGCCGCCACAATCTCGCGGACATCAGTCGCTCCAATGAAGCTGAACGGAATCCAACTGATCCCCACTCGCTCGCATCACTGAGCCCTGAGCCCTGAGCCCTAACTATCCCCCCGATACAGCATGTCCCGAATCGCCTTCCGCCGAGCCGCATTGATCTCGGTGGCGCTCCTCAGGTCATCGGCGTCCACGCCGCTGTCAACTTTGGTTGCAGTCGCCTCAGGCTGGCTGCACTCCGGGCAGCGATTCGCAAATCCGGGCTTGTTCGGCTTCAGTTCGAACTCTTCCCCGCACTCAACGCAAATTTTAATGGGAAAAGGCATATATAGCTCCTGTATTCAGAGGTTCGCATCACACACCGTCTTTTTGTGTTTCACCTACGGATGCGCGACCCCGGGGTT
>JBOGMA010000048.1:0-4033 GCA_050746465.1 Acidobacteriaceae bacterium | reverse complement strand
GGAATCGATGAGCGCGAGATCGAGCTCGGGCAGAAAAATATTCGACTGGTGACGGAAGCTGAGCTGACACCGGGGATGTTGTCGATTCCGATTGCGCAGGTGTTGCGTGACGGGCGCGGGCACCTGGTTTATGACGAAGATTTTATTCCCGCCTGTTTGCGCCTGAGCGCCAGCGAGCCGCTGATGATGCAGGCGAAGCGTCTGCTGGAGACGATTGGGGAAAAGAGCGCCACGATTGCGCGCGGATCGCGGCGTCACGGGCGATTCGAGGCCGGAACGGGCGCTCTGGATGTGGCGAACTACTGGTTCCTTCATGCGCTGCACGCGGCCATTCCGCCGCTCCAGCACCTGATGACGACGCGCCATGCGCACCCGGAAGACTTTTTTGTGGAGCTATCGCGGCTGGCGGGCGCACTGTGCACGTTCGCGCTGGATTCCGACCCTCGGCAGCTACCGGCGTATGACCATCGCAATCCGGGGCCGGGTTTTCGCGCGCTGGACGCACACATTCGCAAGCATCTGGAAATTGTGGTTCCGACGAACACGGTTACGCTGGATTTCAAGCCAGTGGAGCCCTATATGTACGCCGCCGAGGTGAAGGATGAGCGCTGCCTGCGGCGCGCGCGGTGGGTACTGGGCGTGCGGTCGTCACTGGGCGAATCGGACCTGCTGAAGCTGACGCCGCGGCTGATCAAGGTTTGTTCGTCGAAGTTTGTTCCGGAGTTAGTAAAGCGCGCACTGCCGGGAATGACGCTGACGCATGTGCCGGTGCCGCCTTCGGCGATTCGCGCCGAAGCTGACATGCAGTATTTTTCGATTGAAACCGCGGGCCCGTGCTGGGAACATATTCTGCAAACGCGCAGCGTGGGCATTTATATACCCGGCGAGATTGCGCAGCCGGAGTTCGACCTTACCATTATTGTGGAGCCCTCCTGATGGATACCGCACGACTGAACAGTCTTTCTCTTTGTTTTCAGGAAGCGATGACCGCGATTGCGCGAGTGCGCTTCCATCGCCAGCAGGTGCAGGACGCGGAAAGCTTTCGGACGCAGATGCGGCACTCGCTGACTACCGCGATGCAGGAGGCGCGGTCGCTCGGTTATTCCAGCGAGACGGTGCAGATGGCTGTGTTTGCGGCGGTCGCGTACCTGGATGAGAGCGTGTTGAATTTGCAGAGCCCCGCGTTTGCCGACTGGGTGCGACGGCCCTTGCAGGAGGAGCTGTTTGGCGGGCACACGGCGGGCGAAACATTTTTCCGCAATTTGAAGGCGCTGCTGGGGCAGCCGGATTCGGCTGAAGTGGCCGATGCTCTGGAACTGTATTGCCTGTGTCTGCAGATGGGCTACAAGGGCCGATACGCGCTGGGAGACAGCGGCGAACTGCACCAGATGCTGCGCCAGGCGCGGGAGAAGATTCAGCGGGTTCGCGGGGCGGCCCACCTGACTCCGCTGGTTGCCGCTCCGGAAGTGAAGGCGGCCCGCGCGAAGGACGGCTGGAGCCGCGCGCTGCTGATTACAGCGTGCGCGCTGGCGGCTCTTGTGATTGTGGCCTTTGCCGGATTTGAGTTGAGCCTTGCCTCCGGTGTCTCTCACGTTCAGAACACTTCATTGACTGCGCGATAGGAGCCCTGACGTGCTATCGATCATTATTTCTGTCTTGATTCTTATCGTGTCCGTCGTGCTGGCCTGGTTCTCCGACGTGTTGTTTCATCTGGCCGGGACGCCGTTGCTGGTATTGCGGATTCTGCTGATCGTGCTGGGCGTGACGGCTGCGGCCGTCATTCTGTGGATGTATTTCAAGGAGCGGCGGCGCGCGGCGACGACGAAGAATGTGCAGGGCGGCTCTGATCTTGATGTGCTGCTGCGGGATGCGGAGAAGCGGCTGGCGGCGGGCCAGCATGGCGGGCCGAAGTCGCTGGATTCCCTGCCCCTGCTTTATGTTCTGGGCGAGGCGAATTCGGCCAAGACGACGGCGGTGCTGAAGTCGGGGCTTGATCCCGAGTTGCTGGCGGGGCAGGTGTATCGCGATCAGGATGTGACCGCGACTCCGGTTGCGAACCTTTGGTACACGCAGTCGTGCGTGTTTGTGGAGGCCGGAGAGGCAGTTCGCAAAAGCCCGGCGCTTTGGGGCAAGCTGATTCGGAAGACACGCGCGAAGGCGTATCGCAGCCAGGCTCCGGTGCGCGCGGCGGTAGTGTGCGTTAGCTGCGAGCAGTTTCTTGGTGCAGGCGCTTCGGAGGCGGTGGTGGCGTCGGCTCGCTCGACCAACCAGATGCTTCGCGATCTGGCGCAGCAATTGGGAACCGAGGTTCCGGTGTATGTGGTGCTGACCAAGCTGGACCGCGTGCCCGACTTTACGGAATATGTTCGCAATTTGAGCAGCGCGGAGGCGTCGATTCCGCTGGGCATGGCTCTTGCGCGGAGCGATGCGTCGAGCGGGGTTTACGCCGAGAAAGCCATGGGCGAGGTGACGCACGCGCTCGACAAGCTGATTTTTTCGCTGGGAGAATTTCGGCTGGAGCTGCTGTCGCGGGAGACGGACCAGAAGAACGTCGACCCGGTATATGAGTTTCCGCGCGAGGTGCGGAAGCTGCGGAATAACCTGGCGTCGTATCTTGTGGAGCTGGCGCGGCCCAGTCATCTGAATGCGAATCCGTATCTGCGCGGGTTTTATTTCACGGGCGTGCGGGCGCACGTGGTGGAGCAGATGGTGAGCGCGGCGGCGCAGGTCGCTCCTTCACAGCCGGTCGGCGGCGGCGCAACGAGGATGTTCACGCTGGAGCAGATGCAGGCGGTGACGGCGGCTCCAACTCCGCAGGTGGTGGCGCAGAAGGTCGCGCAGTGGTGCTTTTTGCCGCGGCTGTTCCCGTCGGTGATTCTGGAAGACCGGAGCGCGCTGGCGGGGACAAGCAACAGCGGGCGCACGCATGTCTTCCGGCGGGTGGTCTTTGGGACAGTTTCGGTTCTGCTGCTGGCTTATCTGATTTGCCTCGCCATTTCATTCGCGAATAACTCGCAGCTTCAGAGCACGATTACTTCGGCGGCCAAGGCGCTTCCGGTGAAGACGGTTGCGGCGAACACATTGGCTTCTCCACAGGATTTGGCGTCGCTGGACCAGCTTCGCGCGGCGCTGGTGCAGCTTGAGGGCTATGAGCAGCAGGGGCCGCCGCTGATGTATCGCTGGGGGATTTATCACGGCGATCAGATGCTGGGCGCGGCGCGGCAGATTTACTTTGAGCGCTTCCGCAAACTGATCCTGGATAACACCCAGTCGAATCTGGTGGCGACGCTGAGCGCACTGCCGGCGACTCCGCAGGCTGGCGCGGATTATTCTGCGGCTTATGATCCACTGAAGGCGTATCTGATCACGACATCGAATGCGGACAAGAGCACCCCGGAATTTTTGACGCCCGTGCTGATGCAGGCTTGGCTCAACGGACGGGTTCCCGACACGAACGAGCAAAAGCAGCTTGCGCAGCAGCAGTTTGATTTTTATGCAGCGGAACTCGCGCGCCAGAATCCTTATTCGATTGCGCCGGACACCTCGGCTGTGACGCACGCGCGCAGCTACCTTGCGAACTTTGGCGGATTCGAGCGGATTTATCAGCAGATGCTGACGGCGGCTGGGAAGTCGGCTCCCTCGATTGACTTCAATCGCACGTATCCAGGGTCGTCGGCCACGGTGGTGGATGGGCACATTGTTCCGGGAGCGTTTTCGAGCGCGGGATTCAAGTTTATGCAGGATGCGATTCAGCATCCGGACCGGTATTTCAGCGGGGAGAAGTGGGTGCTGGGCGATCAGGCTCCGCCGTCGCTGAACAGCGCGAACCTTACGCAGCAGTTGGCGGGGCGGTATCTGGCGGATTACCAGACGCAGTGGCGGGCGTTCCTGCATTCGGCACAGGTGGTGAAGTATCGCAGCCTGGCCGATGCCGCGTCCAAGCTGCAATTGCTGGCCAATCCTAATTCCCCGCTCCTGGCGCTGCTCTATACGGTGTCGCACAATACGGCGGTGGCGAATCCGGATATTTCGA
>JBOGMA010000047.1:0-3850 GCA_050746465.1 Acidobacteriaceae bacterium | reverse complement strand
GCGGTGGAGGGAGTTTCCTGTCCCTAATGATTTTCTGGGAATTACAAAGACAGATGCAAACATCTATGAAGAACTTCCGATCGCGGCGAGATGCGCCATGCGATGGAGATCGCACCGTGATCAGATGAGTTGTTTAAAGCTTCGACTGAGGGGGAAAATCATGGTGATACAATACGAGTCCCTATTCTACGACACAGCGGTAATTTTACGGAATCTGGAGGGCTTTCTTAATTTATCCTCTGCGATCCCGGATCCCGAAATCAAGATCAGTTCCCTGGACAAGTGGAAGGAACAGCTTACGGAGGTCGAAATCCAGCAGATCGAAAGCATCGTCGGGTTTTCTCCTCAATCTCTTCCATCAATGTACGGCGTATGATGACAGCTGACGCAGCGATCCTATGGGTTAGGGGGGTCATCTGATTAATCGCCGCGGACGCCACAGCGCTAAGTGTCCGGGCTCTTCTCTGGCGATCCTCCGAACGCGCGGTATTCCACAAGGTTTTGTCGCTAGCGCAAGGCTGGACCGCTTATCCAACTCCGAAGGTCCAAAACTATGACTTCTTGCAATCCCGACCTTTGGTCGACTTACAAACTATTCAGCCACGTTCTCACAGTAAGCGCAAACTCTTGCCCCGCCGTGTAAAATTTGGGATTTAGTTCTCTGGCAAAGGGAACGTCGCCGTTCAGCGTTGGTGCCAAATCAGACGTGCTCTCGATTACGCAACCGCCTCCCCATTCCCGGGCGAACGCACGTACCTTTTCGTCACGAGCAAGTGCAATATACGGAATACCCAAGCCAGCGGCGATGATCGCGCCGTGCAGACGAGTCGTAATGACGACACCGGCTGGTCTGTATAAGCGATTGATTATGTCATATAACCCAAGTCTCGGCCGCTGAATGTTGTCGGTAAACGAATATCGTATTCCCGTACTCCTTAGTTCGCTGTTTATTGCGTCTCTGTCATCATGCCGCTCAAGCTCCGGATGTGAGACGTAAAGGGCGGAATCTCTCGCAGCCTCGTCGGTCCTTTTCCACGGTTGCAGCCAATTGACAGTTGGACAAGGGGAAATGCTTGCCTCATGGAAGTCATAGTATTCGGCCGTAAGTTTATCTCTCACATTAACGTGGGAGGCGATGCTTGCCACTCTGCGTACTATAGATTTTGGCGCCATCGAGCCTGTCTCGTCATCGAGAAAGCACCCTCCCACGCCCCAAATAACAGCGGGCAGATGGGAGCTCTGCGCTACCTCTTCCCAAAACCCTGTGAAAACTCTATGAAGTAGACCAGCCCCTCCTATTATGATGGCTTTGTACGTCCGATTTATGTACTCAAAATCGATTGGCGTTCTGTGTATGTTCCAAACATCGCACTCGAATCCAAGAAACTTTTGGATTCCAAGAATTGGCGTATAGTTTCCGATATTGTCAACAGCTGAGTAAAACTGAAGAATATGTGAGGTCACCCTCCGCTTGTGCCGAGGGAGCGTGGAAATGTCATTAAACGCCAAGCGACGGTCCGATCTGCGGACGCCTAATTTATTCATGGCTTTGCCAAAGATCATTTCGAGAAGGGCCAATTCAAAATTGGGGTGGGGCAGGCAATTTAGCACAATTGGTGAATCAGCGGTTTCGGGCTGCAGGGCGGAGAATCCGGGATACGCGCGCTAGCCTGTACGCGTTCTACGGCAAGGGAGATCGCGCAGGGGGTAACGAGTCACGATCGACGCCTCACTCGGGCGTTGCCCCGGCGATCGAGGATGTGGACATTTCAGAGGTTCTCGCATGGGTATTGTAGGCAAAGTCATAACCGGGGAAACCGAAGCCATCGGTTGGCATGCATGCGTTATGCTGCGCGCGCGGTTTGACGGCCTCGTCCGCTGGCCGCTCCAAGAGCAGGAGGCCAGAGATGGCGATATTGGCAGTACAAATCGTGGCCTTGTGCTTGGTGGCGGCGGCCCTGCTTGCCTTGACGCTGCATTTCCCACATCCTTCGCCGCTGATCCGGCGCTGGCTGCCTCCGCGCAAGCGTTGGCCGGAGGCGCAGGTTCGCGGTTGGCTGAAGGACGGGAGGTATCAGCGGGCGTTCCTCGGCCACTTCTACAGCGACCCGGAACGGGTGGCGCCAGCCGGCAACAGGCTGATTGCGCCGGCGGACGGTCTGGTGACCAGCGCCGAGGTTCGCGATGGCGTCCGCTATCTCGTGATCGCGCTCAGTTTCTGGGACATGCATGTGCAACGCAGCCCGGTGGCCGGCCGCGTCGTCGGCGTGGAGTCGCAGGGTGACGGCTTCATGGACGGCGAGGGGCGGGAGTTCGTGTTTCTGAGGGAGAAGACCTGTCCGGTGCAAAACCGGCTGGTGATCACGACGCTCGAGGGGCAGGTCGCGGTTCGGCTGATCACCAGTGTTGCGGCGCGACGTATCGAAACCTGGGTCGAGGCGGGCGAGGAGATCGAACGCGGCCAGCGGATCGGCCGGATCCTGCTGGGCAGCACGGTGGTGCTCGAGTTGCCCGCCGCCGTGAAGGTGCTGGTGCGGACGGGGGATCGGGTATGGGCTGGAGAAACCGAGGTCGCTGAAAGCTTGGTGGCCGCATGAACGGATTCATGTGGGCCTCGGGGCATCTCGGGTGGGGCATTTTCGCCGCCGCCGTTTTCACGGGGCTGTGGGTGCTGCTCGTTGACGTGTACTGGCGCCTGAAAAGCACCCGGATGGCTTCGCTTGTGGGGATGGCTGCGGCAGGTTGGGCTGTCGGGGTGGGGCTGGTTGTGCTGGTTTTTTATCTCGTCCATCGATAAAGCAACGTCCCCCGGCGCTTCGCGGCAGCGCTTCGCGCACCGTATGCGCTGCGGCTCCCTCTCCTCCAACGGCTTGCTCTATAACTACATCGTAGTTATGATGGCGCCATGGACAAGCTGCAGTTTGAGTGGGACCTCGCGAAAGCAAGGTCCAACCTCAAGAAGCATGGCGTCAGCTTCGACGAGGCGCGTTCAGCGTTTGCGGACGAGCGTGCAAAGCTGATCGCCGACCCGGATCACTCGGAGAACGAAGAGCGGTTTATCCTGCTCGGGTTGAGCATACGCCTGCGACTTCTGGTTGTTTGCCACTGCTACCGCAGCGAGCACAATGTCGTTCGCATCATCTCCGCCCGAAAGGCAACGGCCAGGGAGTCCCAAAGCTACTGAGGGTGTCATCATGCGCAAAGAGTACGATTTTTCCAAAGCCAAGAAGAATCCATACGCATCCCAGCTCAAGAAGCAGATCACCATCCGTTTGGATGAGGGAGCTATCGATTACTTCAAGTCAATTTCCGAGGACGTTGGTATCCCGTATCAAAGTCTCATCAATCTATATCTCCGCGATTGTGCTGCATCGCATCGAGAGCTGAACCTCGATTGGAGCTAGCTGCGCGCGCCGCTGAATTCGGGCGCTATCCGTCCGCTTTGGATGACCTGATTAGCGCCGTATCTCAGCAAGCCTCGTACACGCGGGGAAAAATTTGTCGTCATTCCGGGACCGCCCGCGCTGTTTGCGGGTTCGGCCTGCGATGAAGCTGCAGGCCGCCCCGGAATGACGAGAAACATTGATCGCTGACATATAGCGCGAATCAGGTTGGATGAAGCTGCGATGCGCAATGCAACGCATGCCCCTCACCGACACTGCGGCCACCCTCTCCTCTTCCCGATCCATTCATCAACGAGTTGCAAGAAGGCGCAGGATAAACTCGCGCCATTCCCTGGCGCTCGCGCTACGCGCGCCCGCGGCGTTCGCGGTTGCAATCCTGCAAACGCAGTCCGCTTTCGCGGGAATGACGATGGGGTAGGTTGATCAGAGATTTCTTGGGAGCAGAT
>JBOGMA010000046.1:0-3252 GCA_050746465.1 Acidobacteriaceae bacterium | reverse complement strand
AGTACGCGCCCTCACCCCGCAGCGCCTCCGACAAGAGAAATCGCGGAACTCCCGGCAAGCTGAGCGCCGTGGGATGAAACTGGTAAAACTCCATATCGGAGATTTCCGCGCCCGCGCGCCAGGCCATCGCAATGCCGTCGCCCGTCGCTACCGCCGGATTCGTCGTGTCGCTATAAACCTGCCCCGCGCCGCCGCTCGCCAGCAGCACCGCCCGCGCGCGTACCTCAACCACCTCGCCATCAGCCCCAAGCAGGATCGCCCCGGCCACCTCGCCGTCCTCCACCATCAGGTCCACCGTGGTGGTCCACTCCAGCAGAGTGATGCTTTTCTGCGCACGCGCATGGTCCAGCAGCGAGCGCCCAATCTCCGCTCCGGTCGCATCGCCATTCGCATGCAGAATGCGATTGCGGCTGTGCGCGCCTTCCCGCGTCAGCATCAGCTTCCCATTTTCGCGGTCAAACCCCGTGCCCCAGCGCAGCAGATCTTCCACGCGCAGCGGTCCTTCTTCCACCAGCAGCCGCGCCGCTTCCACATCCACCAGCCCGTCGCCCGCGCGAATCGTGTCTTCCAGATGCAGCGAAACATCTTCGTCACCGCCCATCGCCACGGCAATGCCGCCCTGGGCGTATTGCGTATTCGATTCGCCCAGGGCCTCCTTCGTGACCACCAGCACCCGGCCCGTCTCGCATAGCTCAATAGCGGCGCGCAAGCCAGCAATTCCCGCGCCGACGATCAGATAATCCGTTTCTCTTGCCGCTGTCATATTTTTCTGAAAGCTACTCTTCGATTTTAGACTCAGCTGGGGGTGCCCCATGTCTCGAAGAGACATGGGTTCCGCGAACCGAGCAAACTCCGATACGATGAAACCATCGTGCGCACAATCCACGTCAACACTGCCTCTGCTCAATACTCCGTCCACGTCGGCTCCGGATTTCTCCCATCCATCGGCACGCGCCTGAACAAAATCACTGGGAAAAACACCCGCCGCGTCTTCGTCCTTACCTCACCGGCCATTTGGTCGCTCTGGGGCAAACAATTTTTAGCGGGCTTCCCAAAGGACCATCCACCCACGATCCTTTTCCTCCAGCCCGGCGAACAGCACAAGCGTCTGGCAAACGTTGAACGCCTCGCCACCGAGCTTTCCGCCGCCGGAGGCGATCGCTCTTCCCTCCTCATCGCCTTGGGGGGCGGCATCATCGGCGACGCGGGAGGCTTTCTTGCCGCCATTTACATGCGCGGAATCCCCTACGTTCAGGTCCCCACCACACTGCTCGCCCAGGTCGACTCATCCGTCGGCGGCAAAACCGGCGTCAACCTCGCTACAGGCAAAAACCTCATCGGAAGCTTCGATCAGCCGCTCGCAGTGTTTGCAGATGTGGACGTGCTGAAAACTCTCCCGCCACGCGAACTGCGCGCCGGGCTCTTCGAAAGCGTCAAGGCCGGAATCATCCGCGACCCCTCGCTCTTCCGCTTTCTCGAAACGAATCGCGAAAGCATCCTCGCCTGCGACTCCGCCGCCCTGCAGCGAGTTATCGCGTCATCGGTCGCCATGAAGGCCGAAGTCGTCGGCATTGATGAGCGCGAGTCCGGCCTGCGCATGATCCTCAACTTCGGTCACACGCTCGGCCATGCCATTGAAGCGGTGACCAACTACAAGAAGCTGCTCCACGGCGAAGCCATCGCCTGGGGAATGCTCGCCGCCGTCAGCCTCAGCCGCTCGCGCCAGACACTTTCCGAAAAAGATGCCCTCCGCATGGAACAGCTCATTCGCGCCTACGGCCCGCTTCCCCGCTTCCGAGCGCACGTTCCGCAACTACTCGAAGCCGCCGGCCGCGACAAGAAAAACAAAGGCGGAACCCGCCGCTTCGTCCTCACATCCGGAATCGGCAAGTCCAATGTCGTAGAAGACGTGACGGATGCCGAGCTCACCGCAGCCCTCGAACCAATCCTGAAAGAGGCCCACCGGTGAGCGCCAGCGGAGCACAACCCGCCGGAGCCACCGACGAGCAAAGCTCCGCCGCCGCCGTACGGCAAATGTTCAACAGCGTCGCCCCGCGCTACGACCTGCTCAACCACGTCCTATCCTGCAACATCGACCGCCTCTGGTGGCGCCGCACCGCCCGCCGCTTCCGATCCATCCTGGCCCAGCCCGAAGCTGGAATTCTCGACATCTGCTGCGGCACCGGAGACATGACCCTGGCCCTGCTCCGCCATCGCCCGCAGCAGGCGAAGCCAATCCTGGCCGCTGATTTTTCCCACGCCATGCTGGTGCGCGGAGCGGAAAAACTCCGCAGCCACAATGCAGTCGCCATCGAAGCCGACGCCCTCCTCCTGCCTCTACCGGACAACGCGCTCCACCTCATCACTACCGCCTTCGGTTTCCGCAACCTCGCCAACTACGAAGCCGGCCTGCGCGAGTTCCAGCGCGTACTGCGCCCCGGAGGCGAACTAGGCATCCTCGACTTCAGCGAACCAGGCGGCTTCCTCGGCAAGCTCTACGCCTTCTATTTCCGCCGAATCCTGCCCGCTATCGGCGCGCGTATATCCGGCACCGGAGCCGCCTACAGTTACCTGCCTGCCTCCGTGCATCGCTTTCCCACACCGCCGCAAATGCTGGCCCTGATGCAAAAAACTGGGTTTACCAACGTCTCCTGGACACCGTATACCTTAGGAATCGCGGGACTTTATCGAGGCGTCAAAGTATAAAGTGGACACATCTATAATCCCGACCAGCGGGAGGGCCAAGAATGCGCGCACCCAAAAAGACAAGTTCGCCTGGACGGCCAGTCCCCTGGACGGCCAGTCCCCTGGGCGGCCAGCCCCGGCCAGTCGCATGAGTGAGGCTATGTTGCAGAAGCCGGTGAACGCCGCCGCTGAAAAGACTTCCGCGGCTATGCTCTCAGTGTTGGCCGCCGCAACCATGGTGGTGCTCAAGCTCATCGTGGGCCTGTTAAGCGGTTCGCTCGGCGTTTTGTCCGACGCCGCCCACTCCGGAATCGACCTCGCCGGCGCCGTGCTCACGCTGCTCTCTGTCCGCATCTCCGACAAGCCTGCCGACGAGGACCACCCCTACGGCCACGCAAAAATCGAAAACCTCTCCGCCTTTATCGAAACATTCCTGATGCTCGCTTCCAGCATCTGGATCACGGCCGAGGCCATCGTTCGCATCTTCATCAAGCCCGAGGCGCTGCGCTACAGCATCTGGCCGCTCCTGGTTCTCGCCGCCTCCATGTGCGTGGACCTCTGGCGCTC
>JBOGMA010000045.1:0-1522 GCA_050746465.1 Acidobacteriaceae bacterium | reverse complement strand
AATGCTTCCCTGCCGGTCGCGGTCATACGGAATGGTGGCTCGGGAGAAGTAGAGCGCTCGGCCATCCGCGGCAGTTACAACCTTCACGGCGTTCGGGTTGTCGATCTGGTCGGCGGCGCAGGGCGTGGCCAGCGTTGCCACTTCCACTTCGTGACGCGCGAACGGCTCCAGAAGGGCCGCAATATGATCGGAGCGCAGCATCGGCTCGTCGCCCTGGATGTTGATGTAGATGTCCGCCGGAATTGACTGCGCGACGGCGTAGACACGGTCGGTTCCGCTGGCGCAATCGCCTGGAGTGAGCACCGCATCCAGTCCACGCTCGCGGGCAAAGTCCATCACTTCATCGGAGTCGGTTGCGATGAGTACCTGGTCCAGCAGCTTGCAGGACTGCGCGGCGCGGTAGACCCACGCGAGCATCGGCTCGCCTGCAATTTCGCGGAGAATCTTGCGCGGAAGGCGCGTTGAGGCCAGCCGCGCGGGAATCACCGCGACGACGCGATGCGCCGGTTCCTGCACCGATACATTTTGATGGGTCACGAAGTGAGTGTAACCGAAAAATATGTGAACACCTGTTCCCTTTCACCCGTCTTAGGGGTTGAAAAGCAGCATGACGACGGCACACCCCATCAGCGTGAAGGAGACGGTCAGGTTGCATGAGCGCGAGCGCACCGCGAGCGATGAGGAGTTCTCGCTGCTGGTTTACCGGCAACATCGGTTCGTCTTTCGTGTGGCGTTCGCACTGTTGCGGAACGTGCACGATGCCGAGGATGTCGCGCAGGAGACGTTTCTGAAGCTGTACCGGAATGGCCGGTGCCGGGGCATGCGGGACGAACGGGCCTTTCTGGCGCGGACGGCGTGGCGGCTGGCTCTGGACTTGCGGCGGATTCCGGCTTTGGACGTCGCCGACGTAGAGGCGGATACGACGCCCTCGCGAGCGGCTTCGCCGGAACAGCGGGCGGTGAGCGCGGACAGCGCGGCGGCGCTGCATCGGCTGATTGACGCGCTGCCTGAGGAGCTTCGCCAGGCGCTGGTGCTGGCCGGGATTGACGAGATGAACTCGCGCGAAATTGGTGCGGTGCTGGGCATTCCGGAGGGCACGGTGCGGACTCGGCTGCAACGGGCGCGGAAGTTGCTGAAGGACAAGATTGCCCATGCGAAAGGAGGAAACCCATGCCGGACGAACTAGACACCATTGTTGATGAAGCCATCAAAAGCTATTCGGCAGCCGAGCCTTCGCCCGACCTGGCCGGTCGCATCCTGCGGCAGGCGCAGACGCAAGGGCGTTCGTCGGGACGCAGATGGAAGCTGGCCCTGGTCTTTGCTCTGCCAATAGCCGCGGCGGTGGCGCTGGGAATTGTATTGCTGGGCCAGTGGGCTTTGCCGAAGCCGCCGGTGTCCATCGCCTCTGCGCCTTCCACGCCCAGCCTTGTGCATCCGCAGCCGGCGAAGACGATAGCCGCTGCAGTGCACGTACCGGTTCAGGCCCATCGACGGGCTCGCAAAACGGCGAGTCGGAGATCGT
>JBOGMA010000044.1:0-2160 GCA_050746465.1 Acidobacteriaceae bacterium | reverse complement strand
GTCATCCTCAAGAGGAGCCACCTCTCCGCTGCCTCGCTGCATACTTTGAAATAGCATCCACTCTTTCGCCACGTGCTCATGAATCAAATCAAGCGCGAGCAGTGGATGACGAAGGTGGTAGAGCACCCCCATGAAAATCACAAAATCGAACTTCTCCCCGAGCGTCGCAACGTCCCACACCGCCATTCGCCTGAATTCAACGTCCGCGCCCTCAACTTCAGCCGCAAACCGCGCCTGTCGCAAATAATGCTCATCCGTGTCGATTCCAAGCACTCTTCCCGCACCCCGCCGCTTCATCTCCAGCGAATAAAACCCTGCATTGCAGCCAATATCCAAAACTGTCTTGCCGGATAAATCCATGGGAATCGCATCCCGGAAGTTCGCAAACTTGACTTCTGGATAATCCCCGAGGAAGTGATCCGGCGCCGTTTGAATGCCTCGAAGGCGAAGGTTATGGAACCACGGCCCAAGTGCGGTAATCTCCTCCTCTAATCTCTCCTCATCAATCGTGGACAGTTGTGATGGAATCATCAAAGGTATTCTCCTTCGCAACATTTGCCGTGCCGCCGTCCGACGATTCGAGAAGGTGGACCGCCGCGCGATACCCGTCGAGCGTTCCCACGTCCACATACTCATGGCCCGCCTTCACGCCCAGCGCGCTTCCACCTTCGGCCAGCCACGCATTCACCAGCGTGCCTAGACATTCATCCTGGCGCTCAGCGCGACGCCAAAGTGTGTAAAGCGAGCGATACACAACTCCAGGCATTTTTATCGCGCCCCAAATCCATTGGGATGACGCTCCACGCTGCTTCACCTGAATTTCCTTCACCCCACAGTGCTCGTCAAGGACAACTGCGTCAAAATACTCAGGATGCTCCACAGGAAATAAGAGAAACGAGAGTACGCCCTCGGGTAGTGATTGCAAGCCATCATCCGGCGACCAAATCGTATCAGGAAGCCCGATCAGAACCGACTCATCCTGCCCCACCAGGGGAAGCGCGCGAAACACCGCGTCACACAGCCCGCCGGGATTCGGCTGCACCACATACGCAATGTCCGCGCCCCACAGCCGTGACCCGTAGTATTGCAAAATGTCTGTTTTGCCCGGCGCAATCACGAAGCAAAGCTTGTCGGCCCCTCCACGAATCATCCGTTCCACCAGGTATTCGCTTACCGCCCGCGGACGTTCGCGTCCGCTCTCGACGCGGCTGCCCACCGGCAGCAACTCTTTGGAAAAAGCTAAGGGCTGAATCCTGCTGCCCGCACCCGCTGCTGGAATAATTCCCCACATATTCTTGTTTTCCTGTACCAACCATTTAGCTAACTGCCAGGCTCGACCAGTCGGAAACCACGCCTTCGCAAATGTCCTCCAGCGCCATCACCCTGTGACTGGCCGTGTGACGCTCGAGCACCTGTTGCCTCGCCGCAGTCCCGATGGCTTGCAATTCTTTATCGGAAAGAGAAAGCACATTGTGAACATCTTCCGCTGACTTCACCCGCAATATCTCCACCCCGGGCGTAAAGAAATTGCTCAGCCCTTCCCACCAGTCGCTGATGATCGGCGTGCCGCATCCGGCCGCCTCGAACAACCGGCCCGAGGGACAATATCCGTACTCCGCCATCGAGCCGCGAGTTATGTTCAGAGTTGCTCGCGCCGAGCAAAAGAAAGCCGAATGGAGAGATGGCGGAAGATGCCGCACAAAAAATATGTTTTCTCTCCATGGAAAATTCTCGGGATATTGCGCTCCGCCAATTGCAAAGCGCCGCGCGGACATCAGTTCAGATGGCCTTACGAATAGCTCCTCAAGCGCCGCCTGTCGATCTGATGAGTAGGTGCCCAGGTAGCAGAGGTCTGAATGAAAGTCCGGCAATGGAGCTACCTGGCAATGCGCCTGCGGATCTACGGATCCGTAGAGTGGAGCAACGCGTCGCGCCCCAAGCAGCGTGCGAAGTTCCACAAGTGCGCGCCCGCCCGTATAACTCAGCACCAGATCAAATGCGCCTAGACCATCCGCGGGCAAATAAGGCACGGTTCCTTCCGCGTTCACCGTCTTCAACGTGACCGGCGTATCGAGGTCGTAAAAAGCCTTGATCGTCGCTCGCGAATCGAGAATGATCTTTGCAGCTTCCCGGCCATCAGGACAAAAGCTGGTGCAGAGC
>JBOGMA010000043.1:0-4716 GCA_050746465.1 Acidobacteriaceae bacterium | reverse complement strand
GGGACGGCGGGGAGCACGCGTGAGGGGAGGATGCCGGACGGATCAGGATCGTCCTGCAGCATGTAGCGCACCGTGTGCCGCGGGGATTCCGGGAAATAATAGAGAACCTGACCGTCGCGGTCGATGGTGCCGCGGCCGGAACTATAGGCCCAATGCGGGTTGAAGACCACTCCGGGCTGGCTGTAGTCCCCGGGTCTTTTTGGCACGGCGGGACTTGGAAAGCGATTGTCGGGCCTGCCGTTCTTACTGTCGATGGTGCCTTCGTAGCGCATTCCGCTGGCAAACCACGCGACGCGCGGCTCCTGCGTGGTGTTCTGAATTTGTACTCGGACGAAGTTCACCAGGGTGCCTGAAGGCTTGCCGTCGAGGGCAGCGGCAAAGCACTCGAACTGATAGTGGACGCCGTTGCGGGTGAATCCGTACTGGATGACCGGGAGATAGCCGCGCAGCAGGGTTTTAATGCGCTGATGAATGGGGACAGCCGGGTTTCCAGTAAAGAACATCAGCTCGCCGTAGCCGGTAAATAAAAAGCCTTCGGGCGAAACCAGAGTTCCGGATGGACCGTCCATTACCCCGATTTCGTCAGTAGGGTGGCTGTAATATGAGAACGGTCCTGGCTCTGCATCGATGGCCGGATTCACCATTTGCGCTGAGAGCGTGGCGGCAAAGATGGCGAAAATAGCTGGCAGATGGAATAACCTGGCCTTGATCATGAATGCCCTGTTGTCTCCCTGAATCACGTTTTATCGATTATGGCGCTATCCGATCCATCCATCGAGCGACGGAACTTTAGGGCGGGATTGGCCGTCTCGGAAGCGCTTCCTATTATTGGGTTCCGGCAGCGGGGTTGTCAATGAGATCTCGTTTTGGAATGACCCCTCTCACGCTCGGCGGGCGCTGCTTGACAACTCGACGCACGTAGTTGCAACATCGCTGGAAGCGCTTCCTGGTAGGCGGGAACCGATCTACTGGCGAAGGGGCTATACGGAGATGATTCAGGTTCGAGGGAAGTCTGCAACCGGAATCGCGAGGCCTGGATGGCTTAGGCCGCGAAAATCAGCAGTAATCAAAACAATCTGGAACTGAATCGAAAATTGCCGCTTAGGAGTTTTGTATGCGCAGTTTGAATTTGGCCGTCCTTCTGCTTTGTGCCGGGTACTTCTCGATGGGATACTCCGGACCGCTCTTCGCGCAATATCCGACTGGGACGGTCATGGTCAAGCCGGGCTCTGAACCGCCCTTAACGCACTTGCCGCTTGGGACGGTCGTCGTGAAGCCGAAGCCGTTTGACGGCGTACTGGTCAATCCCGATATTGGTTTCACCACGTTCCAACGATTTAACGGCGACAGCTTGAACGCGGGCATTCATTGGACCGAAGGATTCCCGATCGAGTATCAGCATTTCGACGGAAAGCTCCAGAATAAGGATTATCCGATGACCTCGATCGCCTATTTTCGTATTTACTGGCGATTCGTGGAGCCTGACGAGGAAGTCTACAACTGGAACATGCTGGACAAGGCGTTGCAAACCGCCCACGCACGGCACCAGACATTACAGTTGGCGATTGCGCCGTACGGCACCGGCCCGGACACCGACGTTCCGGCCTGGTACAGGAAAGTCACGGGAGAAGTTCTTCGCAAGGCTCCCAATCCGGACCATCACTACTCCGCGGCCTGGGAGCGCACGTCGCCCATCAGCAAGCCGGACTGGGTTCCGTATGACCCGGAGTGGATGGTCGACCCGATGAATCCGGCATATGCGCACTTCTTCGGCGGCATGATTCGAGCGTTAGGCGCGCGCTATGATGGCAACCCGGACCTGGATCTGGTTGATATTTCTTTTGTCGGCCCGTGGGGAGAGGGAGACGGCACCGGGCTGCTGACGACGAAGGTGATGCATGAACTGGTGGACAGCTATGTCGAATCCTTCCGCAAGACTCCTCTGGTCACGCAACTCTTCTATCCAAAGGTTGCCCAATACGCGCTATCGCAAGAGAACGTTGGATGGGATGCCGATTGCCTCGGAGATTTGGGCGGCTTCAGCAAAACATTCAATCACATGACCGACCTTTATCCAGAGTCCATTGTTGGAAGCGGGCTGCAGGATGCATGGAAAAAGGCTCCGGTGATGATGGAAGCCTGCTGGGTGATGCAGAAATGGGAGAACAAGGGCTGGGACGTTCGCTACATCATCAATCAAGCAATTAAGTGGCACGTTTCTTCCTTCAATGCCAAATCGTCGGCGGTTCCGAAAGATTTGTGGCCGGAGGTGAATCGATGGCTGAAACACATGGGGTACCGCTTCGATCTGCGACGGTTTACCTATCCGTCGGTGATTGGCCCAGATCGCAGAATTGCATTTACTTCCTGGTGGGAAAATGATGGGAATGCACCCTGCTATCGGAATTTTCCGCTGGCGTTGCGCCTGAGCAACAAGCAAACCAGCGTCGTTATGGTCACGGACGCCGATATCCGGAAATGGCTGCCGGGGGACAATCTCTACAACAACTCCGTCTTCATTCCAGCAGACCTGCCGGACGGAGATTATGACTTAAGCATCGCCCTTGTTGCCCCAGCGACGCGAAAGCCCGCGATCAAATTGGCGATCCAGGGAGTGGGTGCCGATGGCTGGTACAGCATGGGCGATGTGACAGTACATCAAACATTGGCGTTGAGTCCGGCGACTTCGCAGCCGTAGGCCCCGGTCCTTACCGAGGAAATTGCTATAGCGGAGGAAGCGTTGGTGTATCCGCAAAAGAAGTGCAGGTCCCTCTGCTACGTCATTGCTCCGCAATGACTCCGGTCGTGCCAAACTTGGTTGTGCTCTAGCTCCGGGCGAGGGGAATTCGAGGCAATAACCTCATTGCACCGGGTCAATCGCAGGTTGGCCGGGATAACCGCGACGCCTCGACCTTCTCGCTCGAAGCCAGCCAATACCGCTCAATCTCTTCGAGAGCTCTGTTCTTTGTTTCGGGAACAAACCGCCAGATGAAGAAGGCTTGCACCAGCGACATCAGTGCAAAGAATCCAAGGGTTGCGGCTTTTCCGATCTGGTTGAATGCGTACGGAAAATAAAGGACCACGATGGCGTTTGCGATCCACTGAAGCAGTACCGGCACGATCATTGCCTTGGCGCGCACATCATTGGGAAATACTTCGGGGACAAGAGTCCAGAACACAGGCCCGACACACGCGCTGAAGAAAGCCAGGTAGACGAGGACTAAAGCCAGCACCAGGACGCCATGGAAAGCACCGAGCAACGCCGCTACCAGCAATCCTCCCAGCGAAACGGCCATCCCTATTGAGCCGGAAATATAGAGCGGTTTGCGCCCGAACCTGTCGATGACCCAGAAGGCGACGAGAGTGGAAAGAAACTCGGTGAGGCCGACGAACAATGTCGAGAAGAGTGCCCCGTCCATTTTCCATCCCGACGAAAGGAAGATCGCCGGGGCGTAATCGACGATTGTGTTGATGCCGGAAATTTGAATCAAAATGGCGAGGATGGCGCTGACGACCAGAGGGCGCGAAATGCCGGGACGCGCCATCTCTCTCCATGAGCGGTTTTCGCGCAGCGAAAGCTCGATGGCTGCAATCTCGGTCTCCGCGCTTTGCGCGTTTTGATCCGCTCAAGCATCGAGAGGGCATCGCGCGATTTTCCGATCCGCACGAGAAAGCGTGGAGTCTCCGGTGCGAAGGCGATTAAATCGAGGAACAGCGCGGAAGGGATGAGGCCGGTCGCAAACATCCATCGCCAATTGTTTGGCCCGGCATTGCGGAGCAAATAGTTGATGCCATACGAGACCAGGATCCCGATGACGATCGAGAACTGATAAAACGTTCATGCGCCCGCGAATGGAAGACGGCGAGACTTCCGAGATGTACATGGGCGAGAGCAATGAGACTGCGCCGACCGCGATACCCCCAACGAGGCGCGCCACGATGAAGACTACGAAACTCGGAGCGAGAGCGGTTGCGAGCGAGGTAAGTGCAAATAACGCCGCAACCCACATCAGCGGGCGCTTGCGCCCGAAGCGATCGGCCAGCCTTCCCGCGAAGATTGAGCCGATGACACAACCGAAGAGGAGTGAACTGAAGGCCCATCCGAGGCCAAGGTCGCGGAGAGAAAAGTGGCGCGCGAGGAACGGCCCGGCGCCGGTGATGATGGCAATATCGAACCCGAACAACAGGCCGCCCAAAGCCCCCGTGCAAGCGAGAAAGACAACGTATCGCACGTTCAGTGACTTCGGCATTGGTAAGCTCCCTGGCAAATTCGAGCACAGCACCGGTCATCACCGCGCATGCTGGCAAGCTATCAGAAGTGATCGTAATTTGTCGATTCGAGTCGAAGGAGCTGGCGTTCGAGGGTCAGTCAGTTCCTCCAAGAAACGCGCGCGGACCCTGGCCATAAGCCTGAGTAAAGACCTTATAAAACTGCGCATAGCTGCCGAAGCCCGCGGCATACACAGCTTCTGAAACGGTTTTCTGCTCCGGCTGGCGAAACTCTTCCCAGAATTGCGAAAGACGCAGCGTGTTGCGGTAATGGCTCAATGGAACTCCGATCTGCTTGCGAAAGGTGCGGCTTAGATAGGCCTCGCTTGTACCGGAGGCTCTGGCTAGTTCGTCCAAGCCGACCTGGAGGTTGCCGTCGTTCAGAATCCGAATGGCGCGCCGCACGCAGCGGTGCAGCGCAACCGCTTCGCCTGAAAGTCTGCCTGT
>JBOGMA010000042.1:0-6406 GCA_050746465.1 Acidobacteriaceae bacterium | reverse complement strand
CACGTGTTCTAGATCACCCAAATGCGACTGACTGGCCGCACTGCGCACCTGATTCAGTGTGTAGTCCAGAGCCTTCAGAGTTTGAGACATAACTCGTTGAAAGCTCTTGCGATCTCCGGAAAGCAAGAAGTTTCTCGCCACTCCGTACAGCATTCCAGGCGTATAGGCTAGCCAATCGGCATTCCCATTTAGATGTCCGCTGAACTCCTGGTTGTTGTGATAGATCGCGGTGATTTCTTCTGCTGCGATGGCATCGTAGCCACGCAGTCCGTACAGCATGTAATCCACGTAGACTGCCTGATTGATGGGCCAGGGAGTCCCAGTTTGACCATAGGCGAAATTCGAGAATGGCAGATCCATTGTGCCATCGCTATGTAGGCGTGGCAGCCGCCGTGCATGCCACAAATTGGCGCGGAAAAGATCGTTGACAGCCCTTTCCGGAACCTCAAACGTCGCACCACGATTCACATAGTCCGACCAGTACTTCAGAGTCTGAGCACGTGCCGCGGCATAGTCGACTGCATCCAGCGCCTGCCGGTCCGACGATCTGACAACCTGTGACGGAAGAGTGACGAAGAATTCGTGTGAGCCAGAGGCGGGAATATTAAAGGAGACCGTGACCTCGACGCCCTTCATCTCGCCAGTTGGAAGCGTTCTCCTCAGGGACGGAGTGGAACCAGGCCAGTTGAGCGGAGTATCGGATGCCCCGGCCCAGGCGATTTCCGCCTCAGGGGCATTCAGTGCTAGGACTACGCTGTGATGTGCTTCGTCGAGCAAATAATGCCGGTCCGCTTTTGTTTCGCCGACGATGCGGTTGTCTTCGTCGGCAGGGAACGCGCGCTGGTGAACCATGCTGAGAACTAAAGCGCGCGAGGCACCTGACAGATTGGTTACCTTTACGCGCTGCAGCAACAGCATTGGAATGTCGCCTGTTCTTCTTTCTGGTGGCCCGTTGAGAGGAAAGCTAAACTGTTCAACCTCATACAGGATGCGGTCCCGTTCATAGACGGTTTTTATAACCGGCAGCCCGTCGGTCAGGCTTTGGCTCTTCCAGAACGGGACTATCCCGGCAGCGAGGTTGCCGAACCCAAACCAGAAGCGAAAGTGATCAGGATTGCCGTAGTCGTTCCATACCCCCGCCCCGCGATCGATACCGAACTTGGCGATCGTGCTGTCCCAGGAGAGGCAAACGATATGACCTGGCCCTTCCTGACGAGGGTGCGTATAGGCGGGATTGCCCATGTCTTCCCACATGCCTGTGAACTGGTCGTAAGTTGCCTCGGGGGCGCGCTGAACCTCATCGAGTACCCGGCTGTTCTCACGCGAAGCATTCTCATTCAGGTGCGCAGAAAACGGAATGGGCGATTCTCCGCAGGCGATATACATATCCAGCGCCGGTACCCAGATCGAATGATTGCGCAAAAGCTGGTCGATGGTAACAGTGAAGCCGCTTGTCCCTTCTGCATTGCACTCGACCCTGACGGTGCGTGGATCAATCCGCCAAGCTGGATCGCCCGTCAGCCTGCGAACCGTGTCCGGGTCACTGTGTGAAATCAGATAGGCCCATATCGCCTGGAGACCTTGCAGGATTCGGACATTGACTTTGGGATAGCTCGCAACCACGGCCTGTGTCGCGATGTGACCGGCACCCGCGGTCCCCTGCCATGAACTTTGGTCGACCGTAACCCCACCCGAGGGTAAAAGCCGCACAAAAACTGGTGTGGCGTTCCTGGCCCGATGCCCCACAGAAAACTGGATATTTAGCTGCTCAACCGCGCTGCCACCAGCGAGTGCCTGGGACGAACCGATCCTGGTTGCGGCGCGCACAAGGGGCGACATGCCTATCAGTGCCATCCCTAAAGAGGAACGCAGAAACTTCCTACGGCTCAACGAGAACGCAGGAATCCCAGCGCAACGAATGAGGTCTACGCGACGCGAGAACGACATGGCACCTGCAGCGATGGAGATGTGCATGGTTCAAGACCCCTGGAGAATCGAATAGCGTCTAGCACGATTATGCACGCTCACCGGATGCTGCGACTTCGATAGCGTGTTTTCGACGGGGGTTTTCATCCATCATGATGGACGAGCAAGCGCGCCACATTGTTATATGGTACGGATTACTTGCTATCGTATACGGCAGCAGTACCGGCGAAATGCCGGCAAGCGTTCGACTTAGGAGAGATGGTGCTATTCATCGAAACATCGAAGCTTTTGGTGGAGGTTCTGCCCAAGGTCGGAGGGAAAGTTGCGCAGATCCGTTACAGACCGCTCGACTATGACCTGCTGATACCCCCGCAAAGGCCGTATCGCACGATTCCTCATGCCGGCGACTGGCTTGCACACGATACAAGCGGCATGGATGATTGTTTTCCCAATATAGCGGCGGGGCAGTATCCCGGGGATTCAGAACCGTCAATAATGTTACCCGATTTGGGTGAATGGACCCATGGTTCGTGGGATGTGCTGGATGCAGATCAGAATGTGATTACGATGCGCCGCCGTGGACGCAGCTTGCCGTATCTTGCGTACAAGACGATCAAGGCCGCGAATGACGATACTCTGGAGTTTTCATACCGCGTAGAGAATCAAGGCAGAATCCCGATGCGGTATATGTGGTCGGCACACCCTCTGATCAGAGTTCCGGAAGAATATAGATTGATCGTTCCAGGAGAAGGGGTAACCTTCCGCACCTTTCCCGCCGACGGCGCCGTTTACAGTTGGCCCAACTGGAAAGGAGTCAACTTGGGGTGCGACTGGATAACTGCGGGTTCCACTCTAAAGGTCTTTCTGACGGGCCTCCGCGAGGGCAGGTGTGCACTGCAGATGCCTCATTGCACAATTCAATTTACATTTCCCTGGAGCACAACTCCTGTTTTAGGTATTTGGCTAAACAATCATGGCTTCCCTTTGGAGCGCGATCGCGCATTTCGCTGCATCGCCGTGGAACCCTGCACGTCGCCTACGGACTTGTTGGACGATCTGGATGATACCGCCTACCCGAGCATATTAGCTAGAGGTACCGCCGAATGGTCATTTCAGCTGCGAATATTGCCGGCGAGATAATTTTCGAGGATCAGTATTTGCCGCGCAGATCCGAACAGCGGCGGGCAGTTGTTCGTTTACCGAGTTGCGCCTGGTGGGCGTGGCGTGGATATGGAAGCGTGGCCGGAAGTCCAGCCGGGTTCTCGGGTGGGTGTGAGTGGCGTGGTTGTCCAGATCAGGTGAGCGTCCAAGGCTTGGTGTACCGTCTCGCCGATGCGCTTGAAGCAGGCGGGCCGAGCACGTCGAGCAGCAGCACGGGCTCTCCGGCCGTGTCAATTCGGTCGCGAAGCGATGTATGCTCGGAGCGCTGGAGCGACCTCCCGAGTTGACCTGTGCGGATTGCAGAAAATCCTAGCGGATGGTAGAGGCCATTGGATAGTTGGCGTGCAGGAAATGCCGACGTGCACCCAGCGGTTCGCAGCTGAAACTGCAATCCTGAAGAAAAGATTTATTGAAGGCTGAGCAGAACGAGTGATGCGATTCCGGTCACAATGCCGGCAACTCCGTACCAGCCCATCCTCTCACGGAAAAGGAGGACACCTGCACCAGCCACAAGGAACAGATTTCCGCCGGTGGTAATCGGAAAGACGATATAGCCCGGCACCTTCTGTTCGAGCGCGAGGACGCTGAAGATTTGCCCCCCGAAACTGCCGGCTCCGATTGCGAATGCCATCCCGATGTCTTTCAACTGAAAGCGGCTCCGCGACAGAAAAAAGGCAGCGATGCCAAACACCAAGCCACCGGCATACCACCAGACAAGGTACTGGTAGTGAAACTTCTCGGCCAGGCATTTCTCGGCGATGATCTTCAATCCAAACGGACCCAGACCATTAGCCACAAAAGCTATCAACATCAGCTGCACCCATTTCCGCGAGTTATCCATTGCCTGACCTCGTGAGGGATTCCGCTTGGTTCTTCTCGTCGGCCTGCTTATCCTTCCATAGCAGAACAACAGATAACATGGCGAGCAGGAGAACTGCTACCTTCTTTGGGTTCATCGGCTCGCGGTAGATCATGACTGAGGCTGTCGCTGGCACCGCAGCGGACAAGTTGATGACCAGCCAGCTGGTCGATATCTTCCCATACCGAATGCCGGCCATGAAAACGATACCCCCGATCGCGCTGGCCGCGCCGAACGGCAAGGCTACCTCATAAATCACCAGCGGAACATGAAATCCGCCCCCGCTGATAAGAATGAAGAATACGCTGAAGCCAAGCGACCAGCTATAGGCCAGCGTATACACGGCACTGGGTTTACACTCCTGCACGTCGGCATATTTGGCGAAGACGCCGATCATGCCAAAGCAGATGAGTGACAGGATCATGTAGCCGTAGCCCAGACTCACGTCCCCTCCCTATCTAAATCGGAGCAGCCTCATCAGAGGCTTATCTTCTCACGCATGGCCGAAGGCCTGCGAATCGCAATTGCGACATGAAGTTACCCGTCAGTGTAGCGTAACTGTAAGAGCAGCTGTGACCTGAATGGCCAGCACTCACATGGATCGCCGCCTAAAAAACGGAAAACGTTCATAAGACTGGACGAAGCTCAGTAATTTGCTCTGATTGAAGTCCGACGTCCCTCACGGAAGCGCACAATAGGATTCGGAGTTCTGCCCTCAAGGAGGGGCCGAAAATCCCATGGCGACCATCGTCCACCGTCCTGCAAATATCGACTTCGAAAAGCCCGGCAAACACCATTACCGCCTCGCATTCCACGTGGATTCCGGATGGGGATATTCCCTCGTTCCGATAACCGTTATCAATGGCCTGCGGGAGCCGAAGCGTAGCGGAGAAGCGCCGGGTGTGGCGGTATTCGGCGGGACACACGGAAATGAATGGGAGGGGCAGGTTGTTGTTAAGCGTCTTTGCGAGCAACTCGATCCTGAATGCATCGCGGGTCGCGTCATTTTGATGCCGCAACTGAGCCAAAGCGCATGCGCGGTCAATCAGCGAGTTTCGCCGCTCGACAAGGTCAACATGAACCGCGCATTCCCAGGAAGCCCGCACGGGAGCATCTCCTACCGAATCGCCAATTTTGTGAAGTCCGCTGTGTTTCCGCAGGCTGAGGTGGTAATTGATCTGCACGCCGGCGGTCGCGAAGGCGGATTTGCACTTTGCACATCGATTCATCCGGTTTCGGACCCGGCGCAGTTTGCCGAGATGGTCAGGCTCGCCTCCTTGTTTGATCCGCCCTTCATCCTTGTATATTCCAGCGAAATGGCCTCTGGTCTGCTTACAGACGAGGCGGAAGCCGACGGCAAGGTTGCGATTGGCGGAGAGTTCGGTTTTGGGGAAAGTATCAACCGCCGGGGAGTCCTGCATGGGTACGAGGGCGTCAGAAACGTTCTGAAGCATTACGGAATGCTGGAGGAAAAGATTACAAGGATCGATGTCGATCGGCCGTTCGAGCCGCGGCTCGTCGATGCAAGGAACCTGGAAGATTTCGTTCCCTGCCCGCAGGACGGCGTGTGGGAGGCGATTGTCGACCTTGGCGATGCGGTTTCTGAAGGCCAGTTGATGGGGTTTCTTCACGACTTCTCCGATCAGGCCGCGAATCCTCTGGAGATCCGGGCACACCGGGCTGGATTCGTCATCATGATGTGTGCGACGGCAATCTGCCGAGAAGGTACTACGCTTTACGTCATAGCGAGAGAGCTAGCTGCCCCTGCGAGACGCAGGTGAGCGCCCGCGGGACAATTCAATTCGGCATCGTCCAGGCTGTTGGACTCGAATCCTGCTGACACCGGATGACTCTCTGTCCAGCGTGAACGGATCGGTGCACGATTCCCTGGGTGCTAGTGACGATCGACGGGCCGGAGATGACCGTGCTGGGAGAACCGACCGGCGCCAAGGATGTCGCCTATGCCGCCCTGTTTCTGGATTCGGACGAATCTCCATATGTGACGAGAGCAATCATCGTAGAGGGAAGGCTGATTTTCCGGGCAAGTACGGTGCAAAGGTTTTTTCGTAAAGAGCAAATCGTGATGACCTCAGCAGCGCACTCAGATTCTGTCGGGGTCTCCATCAACCGGAGGCAGTTTCTCACCGGAGTAGGCGCTCTTGCGATGGCCGCAGGCCCGCTACGAAGTTTTGCTTCGCACCCCGCTGCCACGGAACAGGTCCAAAACGGAACCTGTTGGAGTAAGCCGCCCTCCAAATTTTCGGTGTGGAAGGGATGTTCGCTCGCCCCCTCACTGTGGTTCATGGCACCCAGATGGCTGGGAGCACCGACCCGCCGGTCGTAGCGGCATTTGGCGGCACCATCCGTTGACGACTGCTATTACGCGAGCATGGCAACCGGATCGATCTTCGATGCATGCGTCTCGTTCGACCGCTTCCGACCGTGAAAGTCCACCGTTAG
>JBOGMA010000041.1:0-4731 GCA_050746465.1 Acidobacteriaceae bacterium | reverse complement strand
CGACCAATCCCCTGCGACGCCCCCGTTATAAGTGCAGTTCTTCCTTCAAGTAACATAAGCGAAATTATAAGAGACAAGCGTCCAGCGTTCAGAGAACGACGCAGTTCGATGTTCCTTAACAATCAATCCCGCGTGCCCGATGGCCGCTGGTTTCCATTCTGACCGCTGATCGCTGAACGCTGTACCCTGTTCCTATACTTCGTGCGCTCCCCATTCAGTTCCGCACCCAGCAAAATCGCCAGCGCTGTCAAATAGAACCAGGCCATCAGCCCAATCAACGCCCCCATTGACCCATACGTCGCGTTGTAATTCGATATGTGGTCGAGATAAAAACTCAGCGTCCATGAGCTCACAAACCATACCGCAATCGCCAGAATCGCTCCCGGCAGAGTGGCCAGAAAGGTGTGGTGCGCATTCGGCCCCAGGTAGTAAATCAGCACCAGCGCCGCCACAAAGGTTATAAACGTGATGACCAGCCGAGCCACCGGCCATAAATGCATCAGCCCTGGAGACAGCATCACGTACTGCCCCAGAAAATGCCCGAACCGCGGCCCCACAATATAGGCAATCAGCGAAATCACCACCAAACCACCGCTCGTGACTGCCAGCAGCAGCGCGTGCAGCCGATCCTTCCACCACGACCGCCCGGGGACGTCGTAGGCGATATTCAGCGCCTCAATCAGCGACACGAACCCTCCCGAAGCCGTCCACAAATATCCCAGAATTCCAAACGAGAGCAGCTTCGCCCGGCTGGGCCGCAGAATCCCGACTACAATCTCCTCCACAAACCGCATCGCGTACGCCGGAACCAGGACCGCCATCAGGTTCAACAATTGCTGAAACAAATTCGGCGTCGGAAGGAATTTCAATGCCGACGAAAACACCACCAGCAGCGGAATCAGAGACAGCAGAAAGAAGAAAGCAATCGCCGCCGCAATCGTCCACGCGCGCGTCCGCTCCATCTCGTGCGCCACAATCAGAGTCAAATCCCATGCCTCCCGCCACCAAACCGGTTGGCTTACCTCCGTTTTGGCCGGCCCCTCCTTTCGCCGCCACACCACCTGCAGTCCCTTCGACCTGGTACGACGTGGGCTCCGCCCTCTCATTACTTCAAAGGATGCCGCCTCTCGAACCCGAGTCCGCCTCAAATCGAGGGCAAAATACAAACTTCTGCTCCCGTCCTGCCCGCTTTGGATTACGATGGTTCTGCCCAATTTCGCGCCTCGCGCCCGAAATGGCTTCAATCTGCCACGGCTAATTCGCTCAAACCCCTCGCCTGCGGCTGAATCTTTGGAGGCCCCCCAATGGTCCGCTTCAAACGCTTCGCCCTGTTTCTCGCCTTAATCCTCGCCACTCCCGCGCTCTTCGCCGCCGTCCACTCGCAGCACGTCTCCTTCCCAAGTGCCGGAGAAACCGCTCACGCTATCCTCTATACCCCCTCTACCCCCGGTCCCCATCCCGCCATTGTGGTTATCCATGAATGGTGGGGACTCGTCCCGTGGGTGAAAGAACAGGCCCAGGACCTCGCCGATCAGGGATACGTCACCCTCGCAGTCGATCTTTACCGCGGCAAGACCGCCGATAACCCGGAAACCGCACACGAACTGATGCGCGGGCTCCCGCAGGACCGCGGCGTTCGCGACCTTGTCTCCGCCGTCAACTACCTCAAGACTCTAAAGTCCGTTGATCCGCATCGCCTCGGCGCCGTCGGCTGGTGCATGGGCGGAACCTACGCCGCGCTTCTCGCCGTCAACGATCCCAACCTTCGCGCCGTCGCCATCAACTATGGAGCGCTTCCCACCGACCCCGCCGCTCTGAAGAAGATCCACGCCGCCATCCTCGGCAACTTCGGCGCGCTCGATCACGGCATCACCCCCGACGACGTGCACAACTTCGCCTCCGCCATGGTCACCCTCGACAAGCCCGTCAACGTAAAAATCTATCCCGACGCCGGCCACGCCTTCGAAAATCCCGACAACAAGGGCGGCTACCGCCCAGCCGACTCCAAAGACGCCCACGAACGGATGCGCATCTTCTTCCATGACCATCTGCAGAAATAAGCCACAGTAAACTCCGGCGATTCGCGTCGCGAAATATCTGCATCTTAATTGAGGACTAATTTAGTCCGATATTTATAATCAAGTACATGGAATCTGCGCATCCGGTAGCGATAACCCGCCCCGCCTCGCTGAGCAAAGTCGTCGTTCGCACGGCTTTGGGGGCCGGTGCCCTGCTTGTCCTTGCCGTGCTCATCTGGCAAGGCGTCACTGCAGCCGGGAATCCCAATCCCACGGCCAGCGGATCAGGCTCATTCGCCGGCATTCTCGACATCGCGGTTCTCGTCTTCCGCGAAGGTCTGGAGTGCGTGCTGGTTCTTTCCGCCATCACCGCCGGCATGGTCAAAACCGGAACGGGCCATGTGCGCCCTATAGGTGCAGGCGTCGCTGTCGGAGCAGTCGCTACTCTCGCGACATGGTTCGCCGTCGTCGGCATCGTCGACGACCTCACCAAAAGCATCAACGCTCTGTATGTCCAGGCCGCCACCGGCCTGCTTGCCATTTTCGTGCTCCTCCTGGTCATGAACTGGTTCTTCCACAAGATGTATTGGACCGGTTGGATCTCCCTCCATAACCGCAAGAAGCGCGAATTGCTGGAGGATGAACACCATCAAACCGCCACTCAGAAACGAGTCCTGCTCGGACTGGCCCTGCTCGGCTTCACCTCCTTCTACCGCGAAGGAGTCGAAGTCGTCCTCTTCCTGCAAAGCTATCGGCTCAAGCTGGGCAGCGAACCCATCTATTACGGCGTCGCGTTCGGATTGCTATTCACCGCAATCGTGGCCGTGCTCACATTTTTCGCTCATCGTAAACTGCCCTACAGAAGAATGCTGGTCCTCACCGGGATCCTGCTCGGCGTAGTCCTGCTCATCATGGTCGGCGAGCAGGCGCAGGAAATGCAGGCCGCCCACTGGCTCACCACAACCACAATTCCCTTCCTCGCAGATAGAATCCCTGCCTGGATGGGACTATGGTTCTCCGTCTTCCCAACCGTCGAATCTCTCAGCGCACAGTTTCTTGCGGCTCTGGCCGTGCTCGGCTCCTACTTCATCGCCCGTCAGTAAATGAATCTATAATCGTCATGCTGAACGCCGCGAAGATAACCTCGCCCATTCTCCCAACCATCTCAGCCAAAAACGGGAGGCATCCGATGATCGATCCACAAGTTCCCTTCACGTCTCAATCTGAGCAGCAGTCTCCGTCTGCCCAGCAGAGCCAATCCGTCGAGCAGCCATCCGCGGAACAGCAGCAGGCCCCGCCTATCGACGAAAAGTTACAAAAAATTGTCGATAAAGCTTTCTACGCCAACGGCTCGGAAACCGCGCAAAGCCTCCGCAATTTTCTCAATGGAACCTGGCTCGGCGAACCGCTCCACGCCGCCCTCACCGATGTTCCCCTTGGCTCCTGGACCGCCGCCATTATCTTCGATCTGATCGATTCCGTCCGGCACAATCGCGAATGGTCTGCGGCAGCCGATGCCTCCGTCGGCCTCGGTGTCGCCGCAGCCGCAGCCACGGCCGTCACCGGCCTCGCCGATTGGTCAGACGTGGACCCGCCCGCCCGCCGCGTCGGCATGATTCACGGCCTGCTCAACATCGGAGCGACCGCCCTGTTCACCACATCCTTCGTGCTTCGCAAAAAGCGAATGCGCAATCGCGGACGTCTCTTCGCCGCGTTGGGTTACGCGACCGTGCTTTACTCAGCCAAACTTGGCGGTGAAATGGTCTACACCCACCGCGTCGGCGTCGACCGTACCAACGGCCAGACCCTCCCCGAAGATTTCGTTGCCGTCCTTCCGGAATCCTCTCTCGAAAACGACAAGCCCACCCACGCCGAGTACAACGGCGTCCCCATCCTGCTCGTTCGCCGTGGAGAGCGCATCTTCGCCATCGCGGAGACCTGCTCCCATTTCGGCGCGCCACTCTCTGAAGGCAAGCTGGAAGGCGACAGCATCATTTGCCCATGGCATTCGTCTCGCTTCGATCTTGCCACCGGCAACGTCATTAACGGCCCCGCCGTCCATCCCCAACCCTGCCTTGAAGTCCGCATACAAAACGGGCAGGTGGAGGTGCGAAAACCCCCTGCCCCGCCTTCGATCCTGGGATAAAATTAACCCGTCCAGCAGCCAACTGACCCTGCCGCGAGCAGCGGAAGCGCCACATCTAGGCGATTGCCTTGGGAGGTCAAATTTGTCGCAAATTGGGACTTCCGCAAAATAATCCTTGCATCTGCCCGTTACCCCATGGTAACTATGGCTCCGAACACTTCATTCCTCACCCGTCTTTGCCCAATTCCAAAAGGGAGACGGTTGAAGTGCGTTCGAAAGGCGGTTCCATGAATATCGGACTGATGATCCGGAGCTATCGGCTCCAGCGAGGAATGTCACAAGGTGACATCGAAAAGCGCACCGGCTTGCTCCGCTGCTATCTCTCCCGAGTCGAAAACGGACACACCGTCCCCTCCCTCGACACCCTCGGCAAAATAGCTCAGGCGCTCGACGTTCCCCTCGCCCAGTTCTTTTCCGACGGAGCCATCAACACCGCCCTTGAAACCGATCACCTCAATGACGAAGAGCTCCGCTTCCTGAACCAGATCCGCCGCTACTCCACCAACCTCAACGACGGCGACCGCAAACTGCTCCTCGCCATGGTAAAAAAATTCGCTGCCACCGCAG
>JBOGMA010000040.1:0-3341 GCA_050746465.1 Acidobacteriaceae bacterium | reverse complement strand
TTGTAGTAGTCCGCCTGCACCTGCATGGGCCGACCGGTCTTCGGCCAGTCGATGTCATTCCACAGGACCGACGGGTGATAACGGTCGATCAACTCATGAATTTGTGCAAAGGCGTAGTTCCCATAGGCCTGAGTCTGGGGCTTTACCCTTTGATAATCCGGGGGTGTCTCGATGGGGCCACTGTTGAAGGTCCAGTCGTAGCCGCCGGAGTAATAGAGTCCCATCTTCATCTGTTCCCGGCGTACTGCGGCCGTCAACTGGCCAACAATGTCGCGCTCCGCGTGCCGCCTGTCCTGGGGAATCGAAGGATTTGGATTGATCGTCGTGCTCGGCCATAGCGTGAAGCCATCGTGGTGCTTCGTCGTCAACACCACATAGCGTGCTCCCGCATCGCGGAAAATCTTTGCCCACTCGTCAGGATTCCACTTCTTCGACTGGCGGTTGAAGATGGGAGCAAAGTCGTAGTAGCTGAAATTCGCGCCGTAGTGTTCGCGGTGATAAGCCTGCGTCGGCGAGCCCGGAATTCGCATGACGTTCAGGTACCACTCCGCATAGGGGTTGTACTTGATGTAGTCGACATTTTTGAAGTCGTGCTCCGGATGCGAAAGCGGCGCCCAACCCGGAACTGAGTACAGTCCCCAATGAATGAATATCCCCAACTTCGCCCCCGCATACCATCCCGGGAGCGGGTGGCTGTTCAGAGATTCAAGCGACGGCTCATACTTCCCTTGCTTCTGGGCCGTGCCGGGGCCATCAGCGATGGACGACGATGCTACAGATGCTGTTTGTCCAACCGCAGGCAGTGCATTGGACGCGGCAACCGCCGCAATGAGCTTGCAAAAATCTCTTCGCTGCATAAAACCTCCAAGAATCCCGGCTGGAGAGCAGACACGCTTCGCACGTGCTACGATGACGCTCCTGGCTTTTGCCCTCCCGAATGTATCGTTGTGTTCGTTTCGCTGTCAACGTTAAAGTTATCGAAATTGGAAGCCATCACAAGTGGGTGATGGTTTCCGCCCAAGCATTGTCGCGATGCCAAAAATCTCGTCGACAGGAAATCGTTGTGGGAAATTAGATAGTGCAAAGATGCATTGATTCATCGGTATAGTTATCGTAAACTAAGAGCCGGAAATCGCAATAAAAAGGCCCCGTCACCCGGAGGGAAGTGTGTCTCAATCACCGACCGATGTGAGAAGTTCCCGCCCCGCCGACGCCATGCGATATCGCCCGCTTGGACGCACGGGGCTGGAAGTCTCTGTGGTGGGATTTGGCGCCTCGCCACTCGGCGATGTCTTCGGCGTGACAGATCCGAAGGAAGGGGAGCGCGCCGTTCACATGGCGGTCGACGAGGGGATCAACCTGTTCGACGTCTCTCCATATTATGGCCTCACGCTGGCCGAAGAGCGGCTTGGGGCCGCGCTGCGGGGGCGACGCGACCGGATCATTCTCTCTACAAAATGCGGGCGTTACGGCGTCGACCGGTTCGACTATTCGGCGCGCCGTATCGCGGAGAGTATCGAGGAATCATTGCGCCGTTTGCAGACAGACCACGTGGACCTGCTGCTGGCGCACGATATCGAATACGGTGATCTTAGCCAGATCATCGAAGAAACCATTCCCGCCATGCGGCGGCTGCAGGAACAAGGCAAGGCCCGGTACATTGGTATAAGCGGATATCCGCTCAGACCGCTGGTCCGCGTTGTCGGAGAAGCGCCACTAGATGTGGTGCTCAGCTATTGTCGCTATAACCTGCTCGCCGATGACATGGACGCGGTTTTAGCGCCGGTTGTCGAGCACCTGGGGGCCGGATTGATTAACGCTTCGCCGCTCAGTATGGGACTGCTGACTGAAGAGGGTCCGCCCGGCTGGCATCCGGCGACAAAAGAAACACGCGAGGCGGCAAAACGGGCGGCCGAGTATTGCCGGGGCCGGGGCGCGAACCTTTCCGAACTGGCGCTGCGCTTTTGCTTCGATTATCCGCGAGCCGCAACGACGCTGCTGGGAATGGCGACACGGGAACAGGTCCGTAGTAGTCTTCGCGCATTCCAAACACCTGCCGATCTGGAGCTGGTGCGCGAGGTTCGCGCGATTTTTGGCAACGCGTTCAACTCAAGTTGGAGCTCCGGGCGCGAGGAGAACCAGTAATTGCCGGCGTAGGATTCAGCAAGCAATGGTCCGCGGCAGAACACATAGCCGCACGAAAGGACAGCCTCTGTGAAAGTTGTGGTGATGCACGGGCCGGGAGATGTTCGCATTGGAACCGCTCCCAAACCAACTCGAAAGCCCGGCGAAGCGCTGCTCCGAGTGCGCCGCGTGGGACTGTGCGGCAGCGACCTGAACTCCTACCGGGGCCGGAATCCTCTGGTCACGTTTCCCCGCATCCCTGGACACGAGATTGCAGCCAGCATCGTCGAGGTTGATGACAATGAGGCTGAGTTGGCGGCGGGCATGGACGTCACGCTCTCCCCTTACACCAGTTGCGGGCGCTGTTCCTCCTGCCGCAACGGCCGGCCCAATGCCTGCAGGGACAACCAGACGCTCGGCGTGCAACGGGACGGCGCGCTCGCCGAGTATATTACCGTTCCGATGGAGAAGCTGTTTGTCGCGAAGCTTGGGCTGGAAGAGCTTTGCCTGGTTGAGCCTCTGACGGTAGGCGCGCACGCAGTCGGGCGCGGCCGGACCGCGGAAAAAGACACGGTGGCGGTGCTGGGGTGCGGTGGGGTAGGGTTGGGAGCGGTGGCAGCTTCGGCTTTTCTAGGGGCCACCACCATTGCTTTGGACATCGACGACGCCAAGCTGGCGATCGCGCGCGAGGCGGGTGCCTCCCATGTCATCAATACAAAGCGGCAGGATGCGAAGGAGGTTTTGTTGCAGATCACCGGCGACCAGGGGGCTGACGTAGTGATCGAGGCCATCGGCACGCCGGACACGTTCCGTGCGGCGATCGAGCTGGTGTCGTTTACCGGACGGGTGGTTTACATTGGCTATGCCAAAGAGCCCGTGACTTACGAAACCCGGTTGTTCGTGCAGAAGGAACTCGATATACGGGGGTCGCGGAACGCCATGCCCGATGACTTCCGCCAGGTGATACGCATGTTGGAGCAGCAACGCTTTCCGGTGCGGTCAGCGATCAGCACGGTGATCCCTGTCGAGGAGACTCCGGAAGTCCTGCGCGCGTGGAATGAGGAGCCAAGCCGGTTTGCGAAAATCATGATCAACCTCGACTGACGGACGGTACTCACCCATCAAATGACACACGCATCTGTTTCGCACCTGAACTCGACCGATGGATCGGCAAACCGGGACGCTGCTTTGGTGCCGCGCCACTTCCGGCTTATCTT
>JBOGMA010000039.1:0-10773 GCA_050746465.1 Acidobacteriaceae bacterium | reverse complement strand
GTCCCAGGGTTCCGGCGAGGGTCGCGTAATCCCACCGGGTGGCGCGGTACGTACCCCAGGAAGACGGCAGGTAATCGCGGGAAAGGCTGGTGACAATGATCACGAAGCGCTCGAAATACATGCCGGTGTTCACGATGAGGGACATGATGAACAGCAGGGTTGGATTGCGGCGGAACTTCCTGGCCCAGAGCAGTTGCGGCAGTGCGATGTTGAAGGTGATCAGCACCCAGTAGGACCAGCCCATGGGCCCGAACATGCGGTTCCACATCATGAAGTATTCCCAGTGGCTGGCCGAGTAGCAGTAGGACATGAAGACTTCGGTCGAGTAGCCATAGGCAACGATGAGCCCTGTCGCCAGCATGACCTTGCCCATGTTATCGACGTGGCGCAGGGTGATGAGGTCTTCGAGGTGGTAGAACTTGCGGATGGGAATGGCCAGAGTGATGACCATCGCGAATCCGGAGTAGATGGCGCCCGCAACGAAGTAAGGCGGGAAGATGGTGGTGTGCCAGCCGGGCAGCAGGGCCACGGCGAAATCGAAGCTGATGACGGTGTGGACGGAGAGGACCAGCGGCGTAGCCAGGCCGGCCAGCAGCAGAGACGCCGTCTCATACCGCGCCCAGTGGCGAACCGATCCGCGCCAGCCCATCGCCAGCAGTCCGTAGACGTACTGGCCGGCCCGCGACTTGGCACGGTCGCGCAGGGTCCCCAGGTCGGGAATCATTCCGACGTACCAGAAGACGACCGAAATGGTGGCATAGGTCGAGACTGCAAAGACGTCCCACATGAGCGGCGACCGGAACTGCGGCCACACGTTCATGGTGTTGGGATAGGGGAAGAGCCAGTATCCGAGCCACGGCCGTCCGACGTGGATGAGTGGGAACAGGCCGGCGCAGATGACGGCAAAGATCGTCATGGCTTCGGCGAAACGGTTGATGGAATTTCGCCAGCCCTGCTTGAAGAGCAGCAGAATGGCCGAGATCAGCGTCCCGGCGTGGCCGATTCCGATCCACCATACGAAGTTGACGATGGCGAAGCCCCAGGCCGTAGGAATAGCGACGGCCCAAATGCCGACGCCTTTGACGAACAGCCAGGTGAGCGCCACCATCAGCATGATGACGAAGCCGCCGGCGATGGCAAACCCGGCGAACCAGCCCAACGGCGTATGCGTCGTGAGGACGATGCGCGAAATCTCTTCCGTGACCGATTTGAAGGTGTGACCGGGCGCAATGACGGCGAATTCCCCGGTTACGGGGTCCAGCATCGGGTCATTGACCGGTACGTCTTTGGTTGCCATTCTTGGGACCTCTACCTATTGCCTGCTCTTTGACTCGGCCGCTCGATTGCCGCGGCCACCCATTTCCGGAAAGCGGTTAGACTCCCACGTCCGGAGCCAGGTCCGGGTTGATGTTGATGACTTCTGCCAGATATGTGGTACGCGGCCGGGTGTTCAGGTCCGCCAGCACGCCGTAGGTGCGTTTCTGCTTCTTCAGCTTGGCCACTTTGCTGGTTGCGTCATTGATATTGCCGAAGATGATAGCGTTGGTCGGACAAGCCTGCTGGCAGGCTGTCACGATTTCGCCGTCGCGAATTGCGCGGTTATTCTTGTCCGCATCGATTTTGACTTCATTGATGCGCTGCACGCAGTAGCTGCACTTCTCCATCACTCCGCGGCTGCGAACCGTCACGTCTGGGTTGCGCATCAGCTTCAGGCTCGGAGTTTCAAAGTCGGAGAACAGAAGGAAGTTAAACCGCCGGACTTTATACGGGCAGTTGTTCGAGCAATAGCGGGTGCCCACGCAGCGGTTGTAGACCATCATGTTCAGGCCTTCGGGCGAGTGGACGGTGGCCCCCACCGGGCAAACCTGCTCGCAGGGAGCGTTCTCGCACTGATGGCAGGTCATGGGCTGGAAGTGCGCGCGGGGAGCCGCAAGATCGCCTTCGTAATAGGTGTCAATGCGAATCCACTGCATGATGCGGCCCCAGGTCGCCTGGTGTTGGCCAACCACCGCGATGTTGTTCTCGGCGTAGCAGCTCACGATGCACGCATTGCAACCGACGCATGAGTTGAGATCGATGGACATGCCCCAGGCGTTCTTGTCATAGCGATACGCCGGGAACATGCTGTCGGTCGCCTCAAGAGCGTCCTTGCCGTAGCCCTCATGCGCGAAGTTCTGGTCCTGCTTGAATTGGTCGAGCGTGGCGTAGCGGATGATGCCGCGGTCGAGCGATTCATTGCCTTCAATCGAGTGCGTCCCGCTGCCGTCGCCGCCAACATAAGTCGCGCGATGGTCGATGTAGTGACTCTTGGGAATCGCGAGCCCCCACTTGTCGCCGGTTTTGCGGACGGTGGCTCCGTGGTCGAAGAGCGGATTGACGGAAGTCCGGATCAGATAGGCATTGAATCCGACGCCTCCGGCGACGCGGCCTACCTTGCGGCCTTGGCCAAGATGCACAGTGATGACGCCGTCGGGATGGCCCGGAATAGCGAGTGCCGGGGCCAGAACCTTTCTTCCATTGAGCGTGATTTCAATCACGTCATGCTCAACCACGCCCATCTTGTCCAGAGTGGGGTAGCTCATCATCGCGGCGTTGTCCCAGGAGAGGTTGGTGATAGGACGAGGAATCTCCTGCAGCCAGCCTACGTTCGCGTAGCGGCCGTCATAAACGTGGGGATCAGGGCGGAAGACGATTTCCAGCGTGTCGGCTGGTAGCTGTGGAGGCGGCGCCGGAATTGATGCTTTGCCGCTGCCGGCCTTCGGAGTGAAAGCGGAGTTGGCGAGGAATCCGTCATGAAGCAGCTTGCGCCAGCCGAAGTCGGCATCCACACCGCCACCGTTGGAAGCCGTTTGCGCGCTCCAGTTCTCGCGGACGGCAGCGTATGGCGAGACGTCAGGATTTTCCAGCAGCGATTGCACGATCTCGTGTGCCGAGTGTCCGCCGTAGAGCGGGTCGATCATGGGCTGAACGACGGAAACGGTTCCATCGTAGGCGCGGCCATCGGACCAGGACTCGAGGTAGTGCGCCGCGTTGATGTGCCATTGGGCTTCAAGGCCGGTTTCGTCGCGGTGATTGCCGAGGTGGACTACCGTCCCGACCTTGTTGAAGGCCGAGGCAAACTCCAGATCGGCGGGCGCGGTGTAGATGGGGTTGGCGTTCAGGATGACCAGCCATTCCACCTTGCCGGCGTTCATGTCGGCGACCAGCGATTTCAGGTCGTCATTCTGGATGGACGGCATGGGGTTGACTGTGTCGGTGTAGACCACGGTCTTGCCCACGTTGCCGAGCGCGTTGTTGATGGCGATGGCAGCCAGGTGGACGCTGGGCGGCTGCTGCTCACCGGCAATGACGGCGGATTTCCCGGCGTTGGCCTTCAGGTCCTTGACCAGTGCGGCAAAGAACTTCTGCGCGTCCGGAGTCCAGGTGTACCCGGAAGGCGCGGATCCGGCCCCGACAGCGGCAGCAAGGTCGGCGGCGAACCCGGCGATATCGCTTGCCCGCAATGCCAGCCGGTGCTCAGATTTCATGCCCGTCGTCGTGGGCATGGACTCGACCGTATAGAGCCGGTTCATCGAGAAGTCGCCGGCAGTCTGGTTTTCGAGCTTGCGACGATTGGCGTAATCCTTCGCCAAGCGGTGGAAGCCGGGGTGCGCGATGCCGGAGAGAAAATCCGCATCGAGGGAAACGATGATATCGGCTCCGGTAAGGCGATACTGCGCGTCGGCGTAGTCACCAAAAGCAGCCTTGGACGCGGCGTAGGCCGAGTCGCGGTTCACCGGGTCGTATTGAATCCACTTCGCGTTGGGATAGCGGGCCTGGCCTTTCTTCCACTGCGCGGCCAGCGTGGGCGAAGTCACGGTTCCGCTGAGGAAATACAGCCCTTGCCCGCCGTTCGCCTTCTTGTCCGCCAGCATGGCGCGGAAGGATGCGAGGAAAGCCGCCCACTGGCGCGTTTCTCCGCGATAGTAGACATGCTGCGAGCGGTCGGGATCGTACATGTCGAGCAGCGTGCCCTGCGTGAGAGGATCAGACCCGCCCTGGTTGTAGGGATGGTTCGGATTGCCGTCGATCTTGATAGGGCGGAAGGCGTCGCTCTTGACCAGAAGCGGAACTGTTCCGGTGGCAAAGGGGTAAGCAGTGGCAAAATAAACGGGGCGGCCCAGAACCAGGTCTTCCGGAGCCTTGACGTAGGGATAGATCTGCTCTTCGGGCTGCTTGGTGCATCCAGCGAGGCCGGCAAGGGCCATGGAGGCCCCCATGAGCTTGATAAAACCGCGTCGCGAAACCGGATCGATCCACTCGGAGCTGTGCTGCGGAAATTCCTCGCGTACCGCGCGCTCGAACTCCGGCGTTCCGGCCAGCTCATCAATCGAGCGCCAGTATTTCTTGCCCGTCTGCCCTGCCAGCTTCGCGCGAACCTCGGCCAGCGTCAGCTTTGTTTCCGTCTTTTCCATGGTCTCTTTCACGCTGTCTCTCACCGGTGGCATATCTCGCAGTTGGAAAGCTCGCGTGCCGGCCGGATGTTGTAGTGCTTGAACAGGAAGCTGCCCAAATCTTCCTGGCTGGTGAACCTTTGATAGCTGGCGGGAAGCGCACCTAGAACTCCGCTCGGCGCATCGCTGGCTTGAGCCCCGGAAGCCTGGGCGTTCGCCAGCTCCGTAAGCCTGAGCGATGCCAGCTCCGGATTATGTTTTCGATTCGGGTCGACCGTCGTGCAGTTAACAGATTCAGCAGTCGGCGTGCCGGGCTTTACGCCGCTCGACGTACACCAGACCGGGTTCAGCTCCGACGGCTTCTTCCAGGCCATGTTGTAGATTTCGCTGGTTGGGCGCAGGTTCTCTACAGGATTGCGATGGCAGTTGAGACACCACTCCATCTGCAGAGTGTTCTGCTGGTACATGATGGGCATTTCATTCACCTGGCCGTGACAACTCTCGCAGCCGATGCCCTTGTTCACGTGAATTTCGTGATTGAAGTAGACGAAGTCGGGAAGGTCGTGCACCTTGGTCCAGACAATCGACTCGCCCGTTGCCCAGCTATGGCGAACCGGCTCCAGAATGTCGGCGTTGGTCCATATCTGCGCGTGGCAGTTCATGCAGGTGCGGGTGGGAGGAATGCCGGCATAGCTCGATTCTTCAACCGAGGTGTGACAGTACTGGCATTGCAAGCCCAGACCTTCAACATGATGTTTGTGGCTGAATGGAACCGGTTGATCGGCACGCTGCCCCTGGCGGGTTACCCACGGGGATCTTTGAAGTTCATTGAGCGTGACTCCCAAGGCGATAACGATCAATCCCGTTAAGACCAGACTCATCCGTGCCAGCGCGTTCGAGCTGCGGTCAAAAATCTGCGCCATGAATTACTTCCTGCTTCCCTCAAAGTCCCTGGTGTTTAAACGGCTACCGCGCTGCGCATGCTCGCAGCTCTTACCCGGGGGAAAATTACGCGCCCCGAATCCATTGGCTGAAATTTGAAAAAACAATATACCCGGCGCAATCGACACTAGCAAGCCCTCATCAAAGCCACTCCCAATTTTTTTTGTTCCAAATTGGACGCGCCGCGTTTCGCCATCGGAAAATAGGCCGTTTTCCCAGCAATTCTGGACCTTTTGCGAGCGGGCGCGGGTTGGAATACCATCCTTAAAAGGCCGCGCGTGCCAATCCCCGCCGGCTTTGCTTACTACTCTGGTTCTACTTTTTTCGACCACCATGACCGACGGACGCCGGGCTCCTCGTTACAACATTTCCCAGGCCTGCGAAGAACTGGCTCTGGCAGACCCTGTTCTGGGCAGGCTGATGGAACGCGCCGGGCCTTTCACGCTGCGGCTCAAAAGCCAGCATTCTCCCTTTGAAGCGCTGCTGGAGTCGATCATTTACCAGCAATTGCACGGCAAGGCGGCGGCGGCCATCCTCAAACGCCTGCTTACCTTTTTTGGAGAACTGCACCCCGCTCCTGAGCATCTGCTGGCCGCGCCCGAGGACAGGCTTCGCGGCTGCGGCCTCTCCGCCGGCAAGTTGCTGGCGTTGCGCGACCTGGCCGCAAAGACCATTGATGGAACCGTGCCCACGCTCCAGCAGATTCGGCGCATGAAGGATGAGGAAATCATCCAGCGGCTGACCGCGGTTCGCGGAATCGGGCCGTGGACAGTAGAAATGCTGCTGATTTTCCGCCTGGGCCGGCCCGACGTGCTGCCGCTTTCCGATTACGGAGTGCGCAAAGGGTTCGCGCTGACCTTTCATCGGCTGCCGAAACGCAAACCCTTCGATGCCTCCATGCTGGCCAAACCCGCCGACATGACGCGGCGCGGCGAGCGCTGGAAGCCGTGGCGTTCGGTGGCGAGCTGGTATCTGTGGAGAGCCTGCGACCTGGCGGGCAAGGCTTCGCCGCCGCCGGACTAGGGCTGGCTGCCGTATCTTCGCATCGCCTTTCGAGGCCAAGCTCAAGCGCACCACAGGCAAGGCCGGTTCTTGACGTGCGCTATTCAATGCATATACACATAATTGCATGGGTGCTCCTGCTCAAGGAAAAATTTTATGGCCGACGCTGCCCTGCACCTGCGCCAATCTGCGACGTGCCGCCCGCTCGATCACGCGGCTCTATAATCACGAGCTTCGATCGGAAAAGATCGAAATTACCCAACTCACGCTTCTCATGGCCCTCGACCGCACGGGTGAAATTTCGCAAGGCAGGCTCGGCAGGCTTTTAGCTTTGGATTCAACCACCCTTACCCGAGTGCTGAAGCCGCTGAAGAAGCAGGGCTGGATACAGGAACAGGAGGGCGATGACCGGCGCGTTCGTATCATCCGCTTGACGGCCGCTGGACACGCCAAACTGAAGCAGGTCCTGCCACATTGGGCGCGGGCACAGGCTCGCATCGAAAGCACGCTTGGCGAAGCATCCATGAGCAAACTCGAAATGCTGCTGACCCGCGTTGGGGCAGCCTCGGCCCGGCAATAATTTTTTCGGCATATATATGTATATACATATATCGTAAATACCTTAAACCCTTGAATGCACTCACGCGTATGGCGATTCATAAAACGGAGAAAACGAAATGGACGTTCGAATAGTATTCGGCATCAGCGTGCTATCCAGTCTTGCGAGTTCTGCTGTCATAGCAGGGCTGTACGTCTGGCCCTGGCTTCGGGCCAAAGACCGCGGCACAGCACTTACTCTTCTGGTCGCTCCCCACATGTTTCTTCGGCTTCTTGGCTTGAGCTTCCTGGTACCCGGAGTGGTCTCTCCCCTCCTCTCCCACGCCTTCGCTGCCCTGCCGCCTATGGAGACTTCATCGCCGGACTTTTGGCAATTTTGGCGACGGTGGCCCTGAAAAGGCGCGCCTCCTGGGCAATGGGCGCTGTTTGGATTTTCAATTTGTGGGGAACTGCTGATCTTTTCTTCGCGTTCTACAACGAGGCGCGTGCAGGGCTCCACCCTGGTATGTTCGGAGCCGCATTCTATATTCCAACTGCCATCGTGCCTCCGGTGCTAATGACCCATTTCCTTATCTTCGGGCTGCTTTTGCTTAGGCGACAGGACCAACGCCGGGACAGCAAGCTCAGCGTGTCTCTGGACGTGAAGTCCCCGGTATAATGGAGTGTTCGCCACTTGGACTTATATTTAAGGAGCACTCGATGCCTCTTCAGACCACGAGCAAGATCTGGCATAACGGCAATCTCATTCCGTGGGAGAAGGCCACCATTCACGTCATGAGCCATGTGGTTCATTACGGTTCCTCCGTCTTTGAGGGAATTCGCTGCTATGCGCAGCCTACCGGCGCCGCAGTCTTCCGGCTTCCGGAGCACATGCAGCGCCTGCTGGATTCCGCCAAGATCTACCGGATGGCTCTGCCGTATTCCCTGGAGCAGCTTTCGAATGCCGTCGTTGAATTGATTGAGGCCAACGAAGTGGCCCCTTGCTATATTCGCCCCATCGCGTTCCGCGGTTATGGCGAAATCGGCGTCAACCCAAGAACCTCGCCGGTTGAGGTCTATATTTCAAATTTCCCATGGGGCAAGTACGTTGCTGGCGATGCTGCCGACGTCTGCGTCTCATCATGGAACCGCTCCGCCCCGAACACCACGCCCTCGCTGGCCAAGGCGGGCGGAAATTACCTGAACTCACAGCTTATCCGCATGGAAGCTGACGTGAACGGCTATGTCGAAGGCATTGCGCTGGACGTGAATGGATATCTTTCCGAAGGCTCCGGCGAGAACCTGTTCATCGTGCGGAACGGCGTCCTCTATACGACTCCGCTGGCGAACTCCGTACTGTCCGGAATCACCCGCGACTCGGTGCTGACGCTGGCTCGCCACTTTGGGATTCCGGTCGTGGAGCAGGCGCTTCCGCGTGAACTGCTCTACATCGCCGACGAAGTCTTCTTCACCGGAACTGCGGCGGAAGTCACCCCGATCCGTAGCGTGGACCGCATCACCGTGGCCGACGGCAACCCTGGTCCGATTACCAAGCAGTTGGCCGACGAGTTCTTCGGCATCGCCAACGGCCTGCGCCCGGATCGCTATGGTTGGCTCACACCGGTCAACGTGAACGCCGAGCAGCCGGTCACGGTCTGAGTGGCTTTACCAAACGCAAGAGCCCGGCGCGCTGCCGGGCTTTTTGCTGCGCAAGCTACGCCGGTCCTACTTGCTGTCCAACTTGAACTGGTAAGCCACTATTTCCTTCAGCGTTTCATAGGGAAGCTGGTGGTTGGCTACTTCCCCGACCGGAATCTGGCGTCCGTTGACGAAGAGCATGGGCGTTTCATTCACGTTGAGGTCTTTGCCAAGCTGCATTGATGCGTTCACTGCGTTTTTTGCAGCGGCACTGTAGGAACACGCGCCGATCTTGGTGGCGCTCAAGCCCACTTTGGTCGCTGCATCGCCGAGGGCTGCGTCAGAAGTATCAGGCGTGAGCTGCTGCTGGTTGTTGAAGACGGCATCGGCGTATTTGAAGAACATTGCATTGCCCGCTTGCTGCGCGACGCACACGCTGTAAGCCGCCGCCTTGAAAGCTTCGGTATGGATACTGGTGAGCGGGAAATTCTCAAATACAAAGTGCGCCTGCGGGAAGTCAGTGAGCAATCGCTCAATCACAGGCTGCGCCGCCTTGCAGTGCGGGCACTCGAAATCCGCGAACTCAACAATCTCATATTCCTTGCTCGCAGCGCCGCGGCTGGGGCCATTGGCACGCTGCGTCAGAATCTCGCGGATTTCCGTGTATGGATGTGCTCCGAAGGGCAACATTTCCAGATTGGCGGAAATGAGGTGCTTGCCATCAGGAGTCACAAGGAACGTAGCGGACTCAACCTGATGCTGGGGATCGTTCTTCTGCGTGACTTCCACGATGACCCGGCTGACGCCCGGCGCCGGCGTCTTTTCAATTGCCCAGACCTGCCATATCCGGTCCGGATCATAGCCCCAGGCGTCCTTCAGGAACGCTTCCACGGTGGCGCGCGACGGCGCGGCGGCGGTAAAGTTTTCCGGGCGGGGAGCCGGGAACTTGAATCCCCCGGTGCTCGACTGCTGGGCGGACGCGAATGCCGGCGCGGCGATGGTTGCAGCGGCGAGAACGAGAGGAACCAGGACCTGCTTCAGCATCTTGCGAGAGTACATTGAGTTTCCTTCAAAAAAATTGTGGGCGGGCCCGCAATCAGTAGTGTAAGGGTTGGACGCACCGGCATGGTATTTGCATCAGACCTGCACCCGCGCCGCGATTGGGAAACGGCGTCCCATCCCAAATGCTTTGGGCGTGACTTTGAGCACCGGCGCGGCCTGCTGGCGTTTGTATTCGCTGCGCTCCACCAGTTTCACAATCCGTCGCACCAGAATCGGATCGAGATTGTGGGCCTTTGCAATCGCATCCGGAGTTTCGTAGCGTTCAACGTATGCTTCAAGAATCGGATCGAGCACATCGTAAGGCGGCAAGGAGTCCGTGTCCTTCTGATCGGGGCGCAGCTCGGCGGACGGAGGCTTTTCCAGAATCGCCGTGGGAATGATCTCGCGGTTGCGATTGATGTAGCGGCAGAGCGCGTACACCCGCGTCTTGAACACGTCTCCGATAACAGCGAGCGCGCCCACCATGTCTCCATAGAGCGTGCAATAGCCGGTGGACATTTCACTTTTATTCCCGGTGGTCAGCACCAGCCGGTTGAATTTGTTGGACACCGCCATCAGCAGGGTGCCGCGAATTCGCGCCTGAAGGTTTTCTTCCGTAATGTCCGGCGTAAGTCCGGCAAAAAGCGGAGCGAGTGTTTGATTGTATTGTTCAAAGACTGCGCTGATAGGCAGCACCTCAAACGGAACACCAAGATTCTGCGCGAGGTGACGGCTGTCTTCGATTGAGCCCTGTGAGGAATACGGACTCGGCATACCAATCGTCAGGACATTTTCACTGCCCAAAGCGTCGGCGGCAATGACCGCCACCAGCGCAGAATCGATTCCTCCGCTCAGGCCGACCGCTACTTTCGAGAAGCCGCACTTCCGTACATAATCCCGAGTGCCAAGAACCAGCGCGCGATACATTGCCTCTTCCTCGGACTCCGCCTGCGGGTGCATATCACCGGTGAGCGATTCGGTATCGACAAAGACGAGGTCTTCTTCAAAAGACTTTGCCTGCGCGATCACTTCGCCATTTCGTCCAAGCGCGAGGCTCGATCCGTCAAAGACCAGTGAGTCGTTTCCGCCCACCTGGTTGACCATAACGACGGGCTTGCAGTGGTGGCGCGCAATGGCCGAAAGCATTTCGCGGCGCGTTGCAAGCTTGCCACGCCAGTAA
>JBOGMA010000038.1:0-4260 GCA_050746465.1 Acidobacteriaceae bacterium | reverse complement strand
CGATTATTCTACCGCTCGTGGTGGGCTAGACTAAAGAGCAGTTCACACAGCGATGGCGGTCAGGAAGCGCCGGAACGGGATTGCTCCTCAAGGCGCTCCAGTTCGTGCAGCTCTTCCTGGCTGGCCTGGCCCTGCCGCGCCTTGCGGCTGAGTTCCGCCAACCGCGCCGCGCGCTGCTCGGCCTGCCCGGCGGAGCACCCACAACTTATCAGATCACGACCGGAACGGCGCTGGTCCCGCTCACGCAATGGCAGCTCGCGCTTTACGCGGAAGACACATTGAAAGTGAATTCACGCCTCACTCTCTCCGGCGGTCTGCGTTACGCCCTGCAAACCACTCCGGGAACGTATGCGAATTTCGCGCCGCGCGCGGGCATCGCATGGGCTCTGGACCGCCGCGCGAAGACCGTTATTCATCTGCACGCCGGACTGTTCTCGTCGGTGGTTCCTGCAAGCATGATCAGCGAGGTCTATCGGCTCAACGGCGAGCGCCAACAGGAGACGACCGTCTATTCGCCTTCGTTCACCTCACCGCTCACTCCTACTGGCCAGTCTCTGGCCGTGACGAGCGTGCGAACCAGGCCCGCCTCGCTAGCGCAATCACCCTCCTTCCAGAGTGGGGCCGGAGTGGAGCATGATTTTCCCCACCATTGGCATGCGCAGGCCAATCTCTACTATGCGGAATCGTGGAACGATTTCCGTTCCCGTAACATCAATGCGCCGATGGTCGCGAGCGGCATCGGCGCCGCCGATCCCAGGGCCGCCCTTCTTGCTCCACGGCCCATCGCGCCGAATGAAAACATCTTCCACTACGAAGCCACCGGCCACTTGAGCGGCGACGTGGTCTTCCTCGGTCTCGACCAGCATAGCTACAAGCGCTTCGCGTTCTTCCTCGGCTATTTGTTCTTCAACCTCAAGAATGACTCACCGCAGAATGCCGGCTTTGTGCAGTCGGCTTATAGCAACCAGGGCGAAACAGCGCAGCCCGACTGGGAAGCGCGCCAGCGGCTCTTCTTCTTCGGCCATTTGAATCTTCCGGAAAAGACAGAGCTCTCCGCAGAGATGGACGCGCAGAGCGGAAGCCCGTACAGCGTCACCACAGGCACTGACAATAACGGCGACGGCGTCTTCAACGACCGCCCTTCATACGCTCCGGCAGCGGGCGCGGGCGTGGCTCAAACCCCATTTGGCCTGTTGACCGCGAACGCCACGAATGGGAATGTTCCGCGCAATGTCGGCACAATGCCTTCGCTGATCCATCTGGATATGAACCTGAGCCGCGCCTGGAAACTCGGGCGCGCCGAGCACGCGCGCACCGTGACGCTCAATGCGCGTGCGGCAAACCTGCTGAACCACACTAACGTCGCGGCGGTAGGCACCGTCGTGGGCTCGCCCAATATCGGGCGGCCGGTTGCGGCGGAGAGCGCGCGGCGGCTGGAACTGGGAGTGAGATTTTCGTTTTGAATCTTCAATTCTGTATCAGAAAGGAAACATCCATGGTGACAAAAATTGTATGCAGCATCGCGGCGGTCGCGCTGGCTGCGGCCCCCGCCGGGCTTTTCGGTCAGGCTGCTGCTCCCGCACCGTCTGCCTCTTCCGCCACGCTGCCCTTGGCGGGCGTGCATTACCGCTACTGGCCCGAGCAGCTTGTGCAGTGGATTGGGCCGGAGCTGCCCTATTCCATGATCGTGCTCAACGTAGACAACCGTGCAAAGCAGCCCGTGTACGACGCGGAGCTGGTGGACAAAAGCGGCAAAGAGGCGATTCACTACACCAACTCAGCGGAGCAACTTGCGCTCGACAAGCGCGCACACCTGACCGCCTACCAGGTGCCGATGAAGTTCGACGGCCCTGCCGATCCGTCCAACGGAGCGCAATACATGCTGCGCTTCAACACAGAAAAAAATGTTCCGGTTGTGTGGCAATTCGTCCTGGGCAGCGACGTGTCGGAGCAGGGAAGCGGCCTCACCGCCATCCCTGCCGCGGTTCCCATCCTGATCTATCGCGAGCAGGGCGGAGTGGCCGGGCAGGGAACCGCGGTGCAGATCGGCAGCGTCACCAGCACGGCAGGGGTGTGGAAAGAGATTGCGCAGCCGCCCTATTTTGTTCCGTATCACGGCGCGCTTACTGTCGGCGCGCACGTTCTGGTTTTTACTCCCATGGCCGCAGCCTGGCAGCAGCAACCGGGAAAACTGACGGACTCGTCGGGGGATACGCTAGCGGTCACGAAAACTGCCGACGGCGTGATGCTGACAAACGCCGCGCTCGGAACTGCTGAGGACATCGCCGAAGGCGCGAACGATGCGGTGAGTCGCGTGACGTTTGGTCCGGTGAATGCGAAACGCGATCACACGATGAGCCTGGAATTTACCCCGGCGCTCACGCCTGGCGCACAGAGCAAGTTTGAGCTGATCGCCGGGAAGAAGTCGAAGATTGCCGAAGGCACGGTGGAGGCAGGGTCAGGTGGTTCTGGCGCAAAGTGGACGTTTACCAAGCCGGAGTCGTTGAAGGGGAAATAACGCATTTAGATCCGGGGCGAGTCCCAGCCTCGCGCACGAACGCGCGCAGGATGGGACAGCCCCGGTGGCTCAGATCCCCGCCAGCGCGGTCGATTCATCTCCATGCAGGGCGGCGTACTTGTTGATCCCCACCATGGTGAACACCTTTTGGAAATGAGGCGTGAGGCCGTAGATGCCGATCTGTCTCGATGCTGACTTGTTCGCCTCCATCAGCATCTGGATGATGATGGCGATACCGGAGGAATTAATGTAATCGACTCCTGTGAAATCCAGCAGAACAGCAGAGTCCGAGCCGTTCAAATGATGGTAAGCGCTCAGAACAGCTTCCTTCGATGTCGAGGAGATGTCTCCGGAAAAGGCAAGCACGGTCACATCTTTTCCAGATGCCGCGGAGGCAGTGCGATGGGATACCTTAGTGGCCACCTGCATTAGTCGTTCTCCTTGTCGAGTTTAATCACGAGCCTTACGAAGCTCTTGCCCGGAGGGCCTTTGTGCCATTCGGCTTCGTCCACCAGCGCCTGAATGAGAAACATGCCCATCCCGCGGGGATCTTCCTCGCCGTGGATTTTGCGGTCAATATCGGGGACTGCTGGTTTGTGAACGATACCCCGTCCGTCGTCGATGACTTTGACTTCCAATTGGTCGTTACAGTTGGAGAGCACCACCCCGACCATCAGCGCGTTGCTGAACTGGTTTCCGTGCTCGATGGCGTTGATACAGGCCTCAGCGACAGCGGTCTTCAGGTCCTCAATGCGGTCAGTGGAAAAGCCCATCAGCTCGGCCATGCTGGCTGCCGTGCTCATGGCAACTTTTTCAAAGCCGAATTCCGAGGGAAGGTTCACGTGTACTGAGCTTCCGTTTCTCATGGATTGACGAACTCCTGCGGCGAGGAATGAACGGCCCGGCCGCCTTCCATCCGGGCTGACGGATCAAGACGACATATCGCCAGAGCGGTCATGTCGTCGGTTTGTGGTGCGTTGCAGGAAAAGGAAGCAAGCGCTTCCCACAATTGGTCGAGGATAGGTTCGGAATACGTCTCGCGCGCATCGCGAAAGAGCGACACCAGCCGTTCGGTCCCGAACTCCTCTTCTTCGCAAAAAACTTCTGTCAGCCCATCCGTGTACAGCAAAATGCGCGAGCCCTCGGGAAAGGCCAGAGTCTGCGCCGAATACTCCATGCCCGGCAGCATTCCGAGCGGCGTTCCGGAGGCCTCGATCATCACGATCGATTGATCGGGCAGGACAAGCGCAGGCGGGTTGTGCCCCGCATTCACAATTTCGATCTCGCCGCTCTCCGGCCTAAGGCGCAGAAAAAGAGCCGTGACATAGCGTCGACGCGCTTCCGAGCCTTCCTCCCAGTGCTGGTTGCCCATGCGTGCGGCGACTTCGCTCAAAGGCAAGGACTGCCCGGCCAGAGACCGCAGGGCCGAACGAAAACTTGTGGCCACAATCGCCGAAGCAAGACCCTTTCCTGCCACGTCCGCAACCACAATCAGGTGACTGCCGTCGGCCTGCGGAATGGTGTCGAGGTAGTCGCCTCCTACCTCGTAGCAGGTGGTGGAGCGCGCAGCCACGGAGTATCCGGGAATTACCGGCATCGCCGCCGGCAGAAGTGATTGTTGCAGTGAGCGTGCGGCATTCAGGTCCTGTTGAACTCGCGCCCATTCCAGGTCCCGTTCATGGAGCGTTGCGTTTTCAAGTGCAACGGCAGTCTGGAGCGCCAGCCCTTCCGCAAAATCCTGC
>JBOGMA010000037.1:0-2752 GCA_050746465.1 Acidobacteriaceae bacterium | reverse complement strand
GGCCGAGACAGAGCCGGGTTCAAGAATTCCCATGCCAACAGCTCCGGCTCCCTGGTCGCCCGCGCCTGCGACTACGGGCGTTCCGGCGCTGAGGCCGGTTGCGCTAGCCGCCTTCGTAGCGATTTTCGCGCAGACTTCCGGCGATTCGAAAAGCTGCGGCAGCCAGGACTCGGGAATTCCGGCCACTCGCGCGACTTCGGAGGACCAGCGGCGATGGGCCACATCGAGCAGCAGCGTTCCGGAGGCTTCCTGCACGTCCATGGCGTAGGTTTCAGTCAGGCGATAGCGAACGTAATCCTTGGGGCAGAGAATGTGCGCGATGCGGGCGAAAATTTCGGGCTCGTGATTGCGAACCCACAGGAGCTTGGTAAGCGTGAAGTTGGGCAGCGCGGGGTTGGCGGTCAACTCGATGAGGCGTTCGCGGCCAATCTCTTTGTGGAGCCAGTCACATTCGGCGTCGGTTCGCTGGTCGCACCAGATGAGCGATGGACGCAGGACCTTTCCTGCCGCGTCGAGCATCACGGCTCCGTGCATCTGGCCGGTTAGTCCAACGGCTTCCACCTTTGCGCCCGAAGCAGCCAGCACTTCGCGGATGGCCTGCTGCGCGGCTCGCCACCAGTCTTCGGGGTCCTGCTCCGCCCATCCGGGTTGCGGGCTGCGGAAAGGGGCGTGTTCCGAGGACGCTGACGCAACCAGCTTGCCCTGTGCGTTGACGAGAACGGCACGAGTGCCGCCAGTGCCGATGTCGAGGCCAAGGTACACGATCGAATCTCCTTAGGTAAATCGGTGTAGTTAAGACGGTATCACAGCTTGATCCGATCTCGGCAGTCGAGAACATGTGCAATTCTTCTCAGGAAACTTCTGATAAAGGTACACGTAAGATTAATTTTCCATGATTCGAAGGCGATTTCTGCGATACAGCCAGAAGCCCGCGGCCGCCAGGAGTGTGCCTGTCAAATATCCGGTATAGCCCAGAGTTTCCGCTTGTCGTGTGAACCCGGCGTCAACGACCAGTTGAAGCGGTCCTGCGAGTTCCTTTTGACCCATGAACCATTGGCCGAAGTTGAAAGCGAAATGTATGCCGAGCGGAACTGCGATTCCACGGGTGGCGAGAGCAGCCATGCCGAAGAGAAGCGCCCCGGCGGGAGGGCCCAGGAGGGAACGAGACCATGTCCACCCGCCGGCTGAGTGTTCCAGCGTGAAAGCAATGACCATGATCAGGATGGATATCCACAAGCCCTTTGCAGCCTCAATGCGCCGGAGGGAATAGCCGCGGAAAGCCAGCTCTTCGCGCAGCGCGAGAGAAAGATATGCGGCAAGGGCAAGCAGAATGACCCCGAGAGAAATATGAGGGGTGCGGATGATCCAGTGCGCATGGCCTCCCGCATAAAGGGAAAACTCCTGCAGTAGAACAAGCGCGATTCCGATGATGAGACCGAATGCCAGCCTGGCTGCACTCCGAGCGGTCACGGCTGTACCCACATCTCGCAGACGAAGACCATCCCAGCGCACAAAAAGAACTGTGAGTAGAAACGTGAGGAGGCCAGTGATTGCACCCGTTTCAAGCATGCCCGTGAGGGGAGCGGCTCTCCTCGCAATAGGTGCGATGAAAACGAGTACGAGCGGACATAGAAGAAGGAAGAGAAATGCGCGCAGCACGACCCTGGTTGAACTCACCGATGTATGTTCAACCTCAATTTCCGTGGCATGAGGCGATTCTTCGCTCATGCCTCATCTTATCGAATAAGATCGATGCGCGATGCTCACGGGAGCCGCAAAACCAGGCCCGTGCTCCAGGTGCGCGGCGCAACGTCAAGACCGGCGAAGCCGCCGGCGGAGAACTCGACGACGCGCCAATCAATACGCGGGAAGATGGTCCAGTCGAGGCCTGCAACTCCCTCGTAGTCGAGTTTTGTTTCCTCGGTGGTAGCGAATCCCTGGCCCAGGTGAACGTAGCCTACTCCGACCAATCCTTCCACATACGGCATGAGCGGAAGGACGCGCGGATGAATTTGAATTTGGGGCCCGATGAAGCCCATATCCGCTTTGGTGGAACCTGATCCGAGGAGGGTTGCGCGAGCATCGAATCCTACGCGGAAAAAGGGCGGATGAAAGATCTCGTGATAGAAGCCGAAGGTAGGGCCGTACTGGCGATCGACGTTGGGCGCCTGGAGGTCAGAGGTGCTGAACTCGGCATAAACGCCGGTTTGGGCAAGCGACGGCAGCGCAAAAGCGGCGAGGCAAGCCAGAAGGATTGCGATTCGGAAAGGGAAGCGATGGAGGGTGCGAAGGAATCGGCGCATGAGGTCAGTCCTTTCTACGACACTCAGATGCAAAAGACGCATGCCTGGTGAGACATGCGCCTAATTAGAATGAGAAGCCCTGGAGCGTCTACTGGAGGTGCTGCATGATGTCGGAGAGCACTTCCTTCGAAGGCCGGACCCGTTCCTGGGGCAGAGTGGCCAGCGGCTCGTCCACCATGTTCAGCAGGTCGGTGAAGCTGGGCTTTGCCGTGTCCACGTAGAAGACGCCGGTGAGCACTTCGTTCCGGTCATGGGCTTCCATCAATGCTTTGACGGCGGCCACGCGATCGGTCGGGTTGTACGTGTCGTGCAGCTTGCGGAGGCGCAGGTGCGATCCGTCATGCATTTCCACGTCGTAGGTTGTGCCCGGATCGTAGTCGATGGCGATGTCCTCGAAGTGCGGGACAAAGCCAACTTCTGTGATGGCCTCTTCGTGCGCCTGCATGTAC
>JBOGMA010000036.1:0-9717 GCA_050746465.1 Acidobacteriaceae bacterium | reverse complement strand
GGCATCGTGGAACCGCACGACCTGTTGCGCGTAGAGCCGCCCGACCACCACTTTAAAATGCGCGAGATGGCGCGGCGCGATTTTGTAATTGCCTATCCTGGAGAACTGATTGACCAGGTGCATCGGGACATGATGCTGAAGAACACGGAAAACGTGGTGGTGGTGGACCCGGCGAACGTCCGCAAGCCCATAGGAATTGCGCGGGCCAATGACATTCTGCAACTGCGACGGTGGCTGATGGAAGAGGAGATGCGTGAAAGCCGGAGATCGGCGCCGAAGACCGAAGAGGAGCCCAGCCCCCAGCCTTGAAGCCCAAAGAACAAGCGAAGCTTTGGATTGCCGAAGTTCGCCTCGCCTGCATCTAATTACACTAGCGCAGAGAACCGCCCATCAACTTGCCCCTTTCATTGTCGAACGTTGTTACGGTTTTGCTGCGCGGTGCGTCTAAACCGCAAGAGGCACCGATACTGGAGCAAATTGCAGCCGTTCTATACTGAGGAACGGACATGTATATCTGTTATTGCTAATTGAAGATACGAGGTTAGACCCGAAATGAAATCTTTATTGGGACGGCTCCGGAGCCGTCGTCTGGTTTCCACCTTCACGATCCTGGCCACTCTTTCTGCAGGCATACTTATCGGCTCCGTGGTGGCGCATGGAGTCCATGGGCAGGAATCGCAACAGGGTACGAAGATCGACACCTCGGACGCGACGCCACTGAAAGTCCCCGCGCCGCGCGATCTCTCGACCGACTTCACCAGGATTGCCAAGCAAGTAGGACCTGCGGTGGTGAACATCAGCACCGTGGAGTTGCCCAAGCAGCAGCGGAATCGCCGGAGAGGCTTCAGCGCATCACCCTTTGGCCAGCAGGGCCCGGACAACGGCGGCGGCGGCGATGAGGAGCAGGGGCCAAATAATTTTCAGGATTTTTTCAACCACTTCTTCGGGGGGCCTGGAATGGGACCGGAGCAAGGTGGACAGGAGCGCGAGTCGCTCGGCTCGGGGATGATTGTGGACCCGCGCGGCTACATCATCACGAACGATCACGTGATCAAAGGCGCGGACAAGATCTGGGTGCGCCTCTCGACGGATCCGAACAATGGATTCATGCAGGGACGCCCCGCTACGGTTGTCGGCGTTGATAAGGCAACCGATATCGCCGTGCTGAAGATCAAGCCCGATCCGGATCATCCGTTTCCGACGGTGAAGATGGGCAATTCGGACGGCGCGCAAGTGGGCGACTGGGTGATCGCGATCGGCAGCCCGTTCACGCTGTCGCAGACCGTGACGGCCGGAATCGTTTCGGCGAAGAACCGCACGATCAACCCCGGAGTGAGCGGTCAATACCAGCACTTCATCCAGACCGACGCGGCCATTAACCCCGGCAACTCGGGCGGCCCGCTGCTGAATATGGCCGGCGAAGTGATCGGAATGAACACCGCGATCTATACCGAGTCCGGAACCTATGCGGGCATTGGTTTTGCCATGCCGGCGGACACCATCATCAGCGTCTATAACGATTTGATCGGACCTGAGCACAAGGTGATTCGCGGCAGCATCGGTATTACTTTCCAGTCCAACCTGCCAACGGCAGTGGCCAAAGTATACGGGTTCAAGAACGGCGTGCTGGTGAGCAGTGTGCAGCCTGGATTCCCGGCAGAGAAGGCCGGCCTCAAGGCTGGGGACGTCATCACCTCGGTCGACGGCAAACCGGTCAAAGACGGCAACGAGCTGGTAAACATCATCTCTGCGAAAAAGCCGGGATCAACCATTGAACTTGGCTATTTGCGCAATGGGCAGAACCACACGGCGAACGTGACGGTAGCTGACCGTACCGAGATGCTGGCCGCGATTACCAAGGGACAAGGCAACGAAAACAATCCCAGTGAAGGCAACAATGGACGCAGCGAGCAGGCCAAACTGGGAATCACGGTGAGCAACCTGCCGGAGGGCGCACCTCCAGGGCTGCACGGTGTGTTGATCCAGGACGTGAAGCCGGGCTCATTTGCGGATGAGATCGGGCTGCAGGAAGGCGGCGTGATCGTCTCCGTCAACAGGCATCCGGTCAATAACGTGAACGACTTCCGAGCCATCATTGCGGGCCTGCAATCCGGCAGTGATGTGGCCTTTGAAATCGTCAACGCGCAGGATCCAAAGGGTGGCAGCTTCTACCGCGGTGGAACGTTGCCGTAAAGAAAAGGCGAAAATGAAGATACCGGCTCCAACGCGGGGCCGGTATTTTTCTGTTGCATTCTCGAACAAATGCCAGTAGGCTTCTGGCCTGATCGGCGATTTTGTAAGATAGATACAAAGATTCAGTTCGCAGACCATTCCCCCCCGCGAGGTTTTACGCATGCTTTTTGTTCGAGCTTGCCAGACGCTTTTATTGATAACCGCACTGGCGGCGGCTCCAGCATTTGCGAGCCGCACGCATCGGCCCGCAACTTCAGGACATCATCACACCCACCACAGGAGGCATGCGCGCAGATCGCGGCATCACGTCGTTCGCGGGCAGCGCGGCATTGATTCCGAGCGCGCCAAGCAGATCCAGGCGGCGCTGATTAAACAGAATTACCTGACCGGAACGCCAAGCGGCGAATGGGACGACGCAACCGAAGACGCGATGAAGAAATACCAGGCCGACCACGGCTGGCAAACGACCCACACTCCCGATTCACGCGCGCTGATCGCACTTGGGCTGGGGCCCGAGCGCGACTCAATTGCTGCTCCGGCCGTAGCGGCAAATACGCCGGCGGCGGTAACTATGGCGCCCGCGCCCAATACACTGGCTTCCACGCACATTATCCAGAATTAGACGCACCACCGGAACCGGGTAATCAGAAGGCCGCCTTTCGCGCCCTTTTCTGCCGAGCCGCCAATTCCGCAAAATTGCGTCTAATGGGTGATGGCGCGCCGCAGCGCCCGTTCCCAATATGATGATCTTTCGAAGGATTCTCCCGACCACCGCTGTTTGCGTCGCAGCGCTCACCGCCTGCCAGCTTTTTGCGCAGAGCAAGATGGACACGGACACGGCCACACCTCCGCAAGCCAGCGCGAATGAGGTGATACTGGCGGTGACGGTGCGTGACAAGCACAGCGACCTCGTTCCAAACCTCAGCAAAAGCGACTTCACCCTGACCAATGATGGCCGTCCGCAGGTGATTACGAAATTCACCAGCGCGACTTCCCTGCCACTGACGCTTGGCGTGCTGGTGGAAACCAGCGCGAGCCTGCGCGGGTCGCTCGAAAACGAGCGCAGCGCCGGAGGCAAGTTTCTCGACCAGATGATGACGACGCCGCGAGTCAAGGCGTTCCTGATTCAGTTTGGAGGAGAAGTCGATCTGCTGGCCGACGTTTCTCCGGAAAAGAAGAAGCTGGATACCGCGGTGGGCCAGATTGGAACCCCGCAGTTCCACAACACCGGCGACGCGCAGGCGTCTGTCAAGGCCGCGGGATCAACCCTTTATGATGCGATCTATCTTGCCTCCACGGAACTGATGAAGAAGCAGCCGGAGCGGAAGGTGCTGATCGTGCTGTCAGACGGAATAGACCGCGGCAGCAAAACATCGTTGTTTTCGGCGATTGAAGCCGCGCAGCGCGCCAACACCGCCGTGTACGCGATGTATTTCAAAGGCGAGGAAGAGGGCAAGAATAATAGCCGGTCTCCCGGGCAGCAGCGGCGCGGAAGAACCGGTGGAGGTGGGCCGGGAGGTGGGTATCCCAGCGGCTATCCAGGAGGGGGCGGCGGATGGCCGGGCGGTGGCGGAAACCGGCCTTCTCGTCCCACCGAGGGTTCACGGATGAATGGCGAAAGGATCCTTGAGCAGATTTGCAACGAGACCGGCGGACACATGTTCGAGGTCAACCGCAAGCACCCAGTCGAGCAGGCGATCGCGACGATCAGCTCCGAACTGCGAGCGCAATACATCGTGGGATTCACGCCGGACAAGCAGACCGGAGGATACAGCCGGATAACGCTGAAGGCGAACAATAAGGACCTGTACGTGCAAACGCGGCAAGGCTACTACGCAGCCGAGTGAGCGGCGTACAACTCGGGCAGACGGTGTGTCATCTGCAATAATGATTGTGTGCGCCGCATTCTGGCCATCCCGCTGCTTCTCTTATTCATGCTGCCCATCGCGCTGCCGTTCTTCAGCGCAAGCGCAGCCGAAGCCAGCGTTCCTGTTTGCTGCCGCAGAAACGGCAAGCATCACTGCATGATGATGCTGTCGTCCGGGCATTCGAATACCACCCTGATTGGCGACCGGTGCCCTTATTCACCAACAGAGCCGGCGATGCTTATCCCGGCTTCGTTTGCGCCTTCTATTTCCGCCTCAGTCTTTGCGGGGCTCACGCGGCATCCTTCCGCCGCACCGCAGGTTGAGGCTCAGCAACGCATCTCCTTTGACCGCTCGCGCCAGAAGCGCGGCCCTCCCGAGAAAATCGCATAGTTTCAAATGCAAGCACAATACCGGCTATAAACGATTGTGCTTGTTTGTAACTAATGCTGTTACGTAATGCGCCGCCCAGCTTCCAGTGCGGCGAGGGGGGATTTGCTTTGATTACGCGAATTACAGTTGTATTCTGCCTGGTTGCGGCAATGCTTTGCGTTACTCCGGGTGCCCATGCCACGGTTTTTGGAAAAGTTACCGGAATTGTCCACGATCCTTTGCATCGGCCTGTCGAAGACGCGACAGTGACGCTGAAGGCGGCTCATTCGGCATTTACTCAGACCCTCTCAACCGATCAGAATGGCGAGTTCAGCTTTGTTTCCGTTCCTCTGGGGGATTACATCGTCAGCATTGCCGCCCCAGGATTCGACGCAGTTCAGCAGGGCCTTAGCGTTGCTTCCAGTTCGTCGGACATTCTGCATTTCCAACTCACGGTAGCTACGGTAGAACAAACGGCGCAAGTGCGGGCGAAACCGGAGGTGGTGAATCCGGACTCGGCGACGCCGACAACAATGGTGAGCCGGGAGCAAATTGCGCAAACGCCAGGGGCGGACCGCACCAACAGCCTGGCGATGATCACAGATTACGTTCCCGGGGCATACATTACTCACGACATGCTGCACATACGCGGCGGCCATCAGGTGAGTTGGCTGATCGACGGTGTTTCACTGCCGAACACAAACATCGGCAGCAACATCGGCCCGCAAATTGATCCTAAGGATATCGACTACATCGAGACCCAGCGAGGCAGCTATGAGGCCGACCTGGGAGATAGAACGTACGGCATGTTTGACGTGGTGCCGCGCAGCGGGTTTGAGCGCGACCGTGAGGGTGAGTTGGTGGTTACGGCCGGAAATTATGGTCAGACAAATGACCAGCTGAGCCTCGGCAATCACTCTGAAAAATTCGCCTGGTACGTGAGTGCGAACGGGAATCGCAGCGACTATGGACTACAGCCTCCGACCGAACAGGTTGTTCATAATGCCGAAGGCGGATACGGTGGATTCGGTTCATTCATTTACAACCGCGATGCTCGCAATCAATTTCGCCTGACGACTCAATTGCGCGCGGATTATTACCAGATTCCGTACGATCCTGATGTTAACGACTGGCAAAACCAGATCTATGACTCAAGTAGACTGCGCGACGGCGAGCACGAGACGGATGGGTATGGAATTTTCACCTGGGCGCACACATTCAACGAATCGACGCTGCTGCAGGTTTCGCCCTTCTATCACTTCAACAGCGCGAAATACGAGCCACACCCCCGGGACTATCCCAACGCGACCACATCGGTGCAGACCGGCAATTATGGAGGAGCGCAGTCGTCGTTCACGACAACCGTTGCAAAAAACACTATCACCGCGGGCGTCTATGGATATGGGCAGCGCGAGGCCGACTCGTTTGGAGTGAGGTTCAATGACGGCAGCTTCCCAAACTTCCTGCAGAACCGAACTGTTGCCGGCGGCGTCGAAGAATCGTTCGTGGAGGACAAATACAAGCCGGCGACATGGCTCACGCTGATCGCGGGCGAGCGCCAGAGCCACTTTGAAGGTGCGGTGACCGAGAACGCTGTTTATCCGCGCATCGGAGCCGCCCTGCAGATTCCGAAACTGGGATGGGTGCTGCGGGGATTTTACGGGCACTATTACCAGCCGCCGCCGCTCACCAGCCTTTCCGGGCCGGGGCTGACATACGCAAACGGCGCCAATACTACGTTTGTACCGTTGCATGGCGAGCGCGACGAGGAACATCAGTTTGGTTTGCAGATCCCGCTGCATGGATGGCTGCTGGATGCCGATACGTTCCAGACGCGGGCCAACAATTATCTGGACCACAGCAACCTGGGTGAATCCAGCATCTTTATTCCGGTAACAGTGGAGGGAGCGCTGATTCAGGGATGGGAGGCAACGCTAAGTTCACCGCGCTTGTGGAGGTTTGGACAATTTCACCTCGCGTATTCGAATCAGATCGCGAAGCAGCGTGGAGCGATTACCGGCGGCCTGATCTGTTATTCTCCTGACGATCCGAGCGAGTGCGAGGCCGACCCGGGATATGAACCGCTGGACCATGATCAGCGCAACACGCTGAATGTGGGCATGAATGCAAGGCTTCCCCAGCATGTCTTCGGATCATTCAATGTGTACTATGGGTCCGGTTTTGCCAACGGATTTACAGACCCGCCGTCACCCTATACGGGTGACTACCTGCCCGCGCACACAACAGCAGATTTGAGCTTGGGCAAGAGGTTTAACGACAGAATTACGCTTGCCGTAACGGCGCTCAACATCACAAACACGCGGGTGCTGCTTGACAATAGCCTGACATTCGGCGGATTCCACTACAACGACCCGCGGCAGATTTATGGAGAACTTCGCTACCGGTTTCATTTTTAAACCAGACGTATTTGGAAACGCGAAGGGATCGGGTTGACCTTCTCGAATTCCGGCGGGAGCATCCCGAGGAAGTTTTCTGCTTCGGTAATCGGCCAGTCAGGCGGCGGAATCCCAACCGTGGCGATGACCCTGATGGACGGCGCGACCGCTTGGGAGCCGCTTCTCTGGGTGGGGACAGTTCCTTCTGGGGCGGGATGGCAACCTCTCCACTGGCTTTCACGGCCAGCGGAGGCCTTTTCCACAGCGTCACCATCAGTGTTGTAGCCAGCCGCTAACTGAACCACGCCCGTCCGCCGACGAGCACTGTTGCTCATACTGTAATCGTAAAGTGGCGAATATGGATGCTCCCGAGGTTAGGTTTTTGGGGGGCTTTCTCGGTTTTTTCCCCTGATCAGCGAGTTTTTTACTTGACAAGAAAGTTACCCCGGATGCAACCTCACAAATAGCGAACCGAAATCGTGATTGCTGATCTGGATTTTCCATCGCGGGAGAGCCCTGCTCTGGCGCTCCGTAGTGTGAATATGGCAACTACTCTAGCAACTGTCGAGGCACGGGAAGTACTCAGGTGTGAGCACTGCAGCTTGGTGCAGTTCCGCACCAATAATTCGCTTTGCCGCCGGTGTCATAAGCCCCTGGAAATGGAAGAGGCGGAACCGCAGCAACCGCAACTGGTGCCGGTTCCCCCAGAACCGGGGACCGAGACCATCAACGTCGCGAGGGCTGTCCGCGAGATTCGCGCGTCTCGTAGCTTGAGTCAGCGCCAGCTTGCCGAGCGGATGGGTGTTCCGCGCACCTATATTTCCAAGATCGAAAACGGCAAGGCGGTTCCCACGCTCGGCTCTCTGGAAAGGCTCGCCAACGCTCTTGCAGTGGACATCTGCGTGCTGTTGCGCGATGCCCGCAGCCGCAGGCACGCTGAGGTCCACGCAATTATGGCGGACCCGTTTTTGGCGGAAATTGCTTCAACCATTTCCAAAATTGATGGCTTGCAACGGGCGATGTTCCTGAACCACGTTCGAGAAATGGCTTCAGGCCGCGTTCGGCGCATGGCTTAAAGCGGTTGCCCTCCCCCGCACAACCGCTTCAGCCAGCTTGGCATACACGCTTGTAAACCACGCTTTCGATATGGTTTTTACCCACATGAATCTCCTGCATTGCGGCTGACTGCGCCGACGTGCTACGGTCGATTAGAGTCATGCCGTTTTCCCTGAGCTTCAGTCGCGTCCACGAACTGCCCACGGACGAGCTGGCGATTTACCGCCGTCTCAATCCTGAGCGTTTGCCCCAACACATCGCAATCATCATGGACGGAAATGGCCGCTGGGCGGGCAAGCGCCGGCTCAAACGGTTTCTGGGCCATCAGCAGGGCGCCGAGTCGGTGCAATACGTGGTGGAAACGGCATCGCGAATTGGGCTGCCGTGGCTGACCCTCTATGCGTTTTCCCTGGAAAACAACCTCAAGAGACCTAAATCGGAAGTCAGCTTCCTGATGCGGCTGCTGCGGACCTATCTGAGCAACAATGTGCAGCGGATGAACGACAACAATGTTCGCATCCAGTATATTGGGCGAACACAGGAACTGGATGAAGACGTGCGCGAGCGCATGGAATGGGCCGCTGACGCCACCCGGCACAACACCGGAACGGTCCTGACTCTGGCCCTGAACTATGGGTCGCGTTCGGAGCTGGTCGATGCCTTTAAATCCCTGCACGCCGAGATCGAACGCAAGGAACTGCGCCTGGAGGACGTCACGGAGCAGGACGTCCAGCGGCATCTTTACACGGCAAACATGCCGGACCCCGATCTGCTGATCCGTACCTCGGGAGAGATGCGGATATCTAATTTTCTGCTCTGGCAGATTGCCTACTCGGAAATCTTCGTGACGGAGCGGCTCTGGCCGGACTTCCGGGGTATTCACATGCTCGAAGCTATTGAAGACTACCAGCGACGGGAGCGCCGCTACGGGGGCTTGGGCGACGGAACCGAATCAGACGACGTGGCTTCCCTTCCGGCAAACGCCCTCGTTCCCAGGTAGGACCGGCGGCCACTGTAGCCGAGACGGCGTCCCCCCGGCAAAATTAAAATAGACATTGCTCAGCGCACGTGGTTATACTGGACTCCCCTGCCATCCCCGGGCACCCCCAGGAAATCTCCCCTGAAGTCTAATTCTCTGCAAGAGTGTGCCTTTATGACTCTCATTACTACCTTGTGGCATAGTTCCCCCGCGAAATACAAATTTTTAGAGGGGGGCTTGCGATGAGACAGCAAAATCCACCCTCTACACACATAAAAAAAGCCGAGGAATTTGAGAAATACCTTCGTCCGGGGACTCTGGCCTGCCTCTATGGAGCCATCGCGGTCCTATGCGACTCAGTGATTGCCCTTGTGTTTGCCGGCCTGGTTCTTGGGTCCGTACTGAACCCAACATCCCTTACAATCACCATCGCCGCGGTCGTCGGATGTGTCCCGCTGCTCTCCGCCCTGGCCGCATATTGGCGTCGCCCGCATGATCCGTTGTCATACTATTTAGGTGGCCTTGCAAAAGAGTGGCGTCGTCCGCTGGAGGTTTCTGGCGACGAATGCATGTTTAAGACCAACATCAGGACAGGCGATGAGATGCTCCTGGTGAAACTGCGTTTCCAGTATCCATTGAAATACCAGACGCTGGAGATCAAGGAGCGCCTCTATACCCATACTCACGCGGCGCTCACATCGGAATTTTCCATGACGTATTCCCTCCCCGGTTTTTCGGACGTCGAACGGGCGCTTGGTCCATCCGTCGAAACCCTGGCTGCCGAATATGACATTCCAGTTCTTTTCACGGAGGTCCTGGACATTCGGAAAATGCGTGTTGTCTATGACTTCGCAGA
>JBOGMA010000035.1:0-3013 GCA_050746465.1 Acidobacteriaceae bacterium | reverse complement strand
TCTGAAGCCGGTTCCAATACCGTTGCCGACGCGCTGCTTACAGCACCCAACGATTGCAGGCGGGCCATAAGGAGCGCCAGAGCCACAGACACCGGGTGCGCCGGGACTACTGCCGCTGTGTTCAGGTTGACCTCGCTGTTGCGCGCCTCGTTGAGCCAGGGAGCACGAACCAGCACTCCCGGCTCACCCTCGAGCACATACGAGAGATCGACGAGACTGGCTCCCGCCTTCTGCGCCGCCTTCCAGTGTCTCCGGGTAACCGCTTCGGAGCCTGCAAAGAATGCGAAATCAATGCCGTCGAACGCGGAAGGTTCGATGCGCTGGATAAACGTGACCTCGTCACCCACGGCTTCAAGTTGTCCAAGCTGCGACTCGTCATCCATCAGCGAGAAATCCGCTCCGGCAAATGTCGATTCGGCAAAGGCCTCATTCAGTTCCTTGCCGCGGATGGTCGCCGCGCCGACAATGGCTATCTTGTACATATCGTCACTCGGTGGTGTGCTCGTGGTTGTGAACAGGCTGCGCGAGTGCCGCCTGTTCGTGCTTGCGTTGCCTTCGGCGCGAATAGGCGGCGCGCGCCATTACTCCGGAGAACATGTAAGCCAGCGCCATAACCAGCAGCACCGTGCGCGAGAAGGATACCAGCAAATAGATGAGCAGTCCGATCAATACGATCCACTGAAAGGGATGGCGGTTGGCCAGATTGATTTCCTTGCCGCTCCAGAACCGCCAGGTGCTGACCATAAGGAAACCGGTGAGGCCGACGAGGACAATCCATAGCGCCGCTGTCCAGGCATTAAATGGCGGGTGCTGGAAGCCATGGACCACTGCAGCAATGACGCCTGCCGCCGCCGGAATGGGCATTCCGACGAAATACTTCCGCCCTGGACGTCCTGGGTTCTTCGGCACCGGGTCGTGGCTGATGTTGAAACGCGCCAGCCGGCTCGCTCCGCAAATCAGGAACAGGAAGCAGACAAACGCCCCAAGTTGGATCAGCTTCTCCCGCAGCGCCGGATCCATTCCCATGGGTAGCATCCTGAAGCCCCAACTGAAGGCGAGGATGCTGGGTGCGACGCCGAAAGTGATGACGTCCGCCAGCGAATCCAGTTCTTTCCCGAAGTCGCTGGTGGTGTTCGTCATGCGCGCGATGCGCCCGTCGAGCGCGTCAAATGGAATCGCAAAGCCAATGGCGATGGCGGCGTAATCAAAGTGCTGGGGCTGCAGAATCGAGCCCTGCAGGCTTTGCGTAATGGCGAAATATCCCGCGGCGATGTTGCCCACAGTGAACAGAGAAGGGAGCAGGTACATGCCTCTGCGGCGTCGCCTGCGCTCCCTCGAGCTCTCGAAATTGTTCAAGCCACCGGCTCCGCGAACACTTCCTCAAATTCGGGCGCATCCGGAACTTCCGGAACCGTGGCCAGAATCGAGGATCCGCCCTTGACCTTGTCGCCCTTCTTCACGTGCAACTCCGCGTGCCCGGGCAGCAGAACATCCACTCGGGACCCGAACTTGATCAAGCCCACGCGTTCCCCTCGCTCCAGCCGGGCACCCTCTTTGGGCCGGAAGACGATCCGCCGCGCCAGCATCCCCGCAATCTGGGTAAAGCTCACAACATAGCCAGCGTCAGATTCCACCAGCACCTTATTTCGCTCGTTCTTCTCCGCTGAGGCTGGATTCATGGCATTCAAATACTGTCCCTTGGTGTAGACAACTTCCCGCAGAGTTCCGCTGATCGGCGAGCGGTTTACATGCACGTTGAACACGTTGAGGAAGATGCTGAGCCGAAGCGATTCGCCCTCGGGTGTCAAAATGCGGACGGCATCCGTCACCTTGCCATCAGCCGGGGAAACCACGAGCCCCTCGCCGTCTGGGATTTCGCGCTCAGGATCGCGAAAAAACCACAGAAAGAACAGCGCAAGCAGGATGGGAATAATAGCCCAACCCCACAAGCCGGTGAAATACCACAGCAGCCCTGCCGCCGCAAAGAAACCTATGCCGTAGAAATAGCCGTCACGAACCATTCAGGAACAGAAACCCTCTTTTTCATTATAAGGACTCTGAACCGCCCGGGCAGTGGCGCACAAATCCACTTTCGCAGCGGGCGATCAGTCAAGTTGCGCGGCAAACTGCTGAATTTTCACAAAGCCGGCGGAGTTTAGACCGCGTAACTTTGCTGGCGGGTGCTCTCGCGAGCCGCCATCAGATCCTTGACATGAAGCTTGAGTTTCTTCAGCCGGACCTCTTCGAGTTGCTCATCCTCTGAGAGATAGGGCTTCTGGACGAGTGCCTCCAACTGCTCCGAATAGCGGCGATGCTGAGCTTCCAGTTCCTTCAAATCGCTATCCGGCAGGTTCTTCGCTTCCAACTCCATGGGCGAATCCTCCTTCATGTTGAGACGTATAAAAGTAGCACCGAGGAAGCACGACGTTCAATGCTGATTCTGAGGAAAATTTCGGCTGGCGAAAACTCCGGCGAGGAAAGCCTCGGGGAGGGTGAGGCTCATCAGCACGGCATCGTCTTCGGGACGGCGGTAGTAGCCGCGACGCAAGCCGTCGCGACGGAAGCCACGACGCTCGTAAAAGCTGATAGCGGAGTGGTTTGCGGAGCGGGCCTCAAGCTGAATTTTCAAGACCCGCGATTCGTAGGCCCAAGCTGTGAGGGCGGCCAGGAGAGCGCTGCCAACTCCGTCGCGGCGGTAGCGCGGGGCTACGGCAATGGATTCGAGTTCGCAGATGTCCAGTGTGATCTGGCTGGCGATAAATCCAGCGAGGTCCCCGGCGATTTCGGCAATGAAGATGCCGCTGGATGGACCGGGGACAGAATTCAGAAAGGAGTGGTAAGCGGCTCGATCCCAACTGGGAGCCTCGGGAGTCGCGCCAGCCAGCAGCATCAGGGCTTCCAGATCGGCCTCTATCATGGGACGAACAATCACGGCTTTCCCTGGAGTTTAGCGAAGATTTCCGCGTCGGAGCGCCGGACATAGTTGCCATCCAGAGAGGCAGTGTCGGCGAAC
>JBOGMA010000034.1:0-5115 GCA_050746465.1 Acidobacteriaceae bacterium | reverse complement strand
TTTCTTCCGTGTGGGGCCGAACACCCGGCTGCGCGGCCCGCGCGACCGCAATATTTATTGGGCGGTGCTGAAGCACGAAATTTCTTCCTGTGAGACCTGCTATAGCTGGAACATTGTGAACTCGTGGAGGCGGGGCGACCGGGAGCGCTTTCTTGAAGGCATGTATTCGCTCTGCGCGGGCGGCATCTCGCCACAGACGTACATCAACTGCGAACATCGAAATGCGATGTACGGCACGCTCTTCGTTGCGCCGCTGATGACCTGGTGTATACGTCAGGCGATGGTGGACGACCAATTGGAAGAGGGAGAGATTCACCTTCTCCGCCTCTGCCCGGCGGCGTGGCTGAGCACCGGGGAGGAAACGGTGTTCGAGAACATGCCCACCCTGTCGGGACCGGCGAGCCTGCGGGCCGGGCTCTCGGGGGACGGAAGCACCTTGAATGTTACGTTTCACGGCGACCGGCGGAAGAGGCCGGAGAAGGTCGTGCTTCATGTGCCTCCCGTGCCGGGAATCCGGTCGGTTTCGATCAATGGGAAGCGGCACGCCAGGCGGGACCGGTTTGAGTGGAAAGACGTGTAGCCGCCGGATCTGCTGCTGCGCGACGCCGCAGGCTCTGCAATCGAGTGGGCGTCTTCAAGTTCATCAATCACCCAGAAGGAGAATGAATGCGACGGAGAGATTTATTGTTGGGCGCGGGGGCCCTGGCGGCCGGCTGTTCCCTGCCATTCCGGCCGGCGGTTGCGGAAGTGCGGTCCACGGACGGGACACACGAAGTGGACTTCCCCGACACGCAATTCACCGGGCGGCCCGAGCCCGATTGCGAACAGGCGCGGCTCTGGTGGCCAGACCAGAGAAATGTGTGGACGCCGATCGGCTGGAAGGACCACTACTTCCGCTTTAACGTGCTCTACAACGGAACCGTAATCTGCGAGCCGTGCCCCCACTGGACTTCTCCCCGCCCACATGCCAGGCGATGGCTGGGCCAGAGCTTTCAGTTGAACTTCACCCCTCCGTTTTCTCGTGGCCAGACATCCCTGGCGCTGCCCAAAGAGAATACGCAGCTTTGGCGGCTCGACTTCGGCCACGGCATTCAGGGATGGCGCGAGGACAAGGAAACGCCGGTGCTCTGGACGGAGTACCGACTGCAGCAGGGATTGATCGTGCGCCAGGAGATCTTCGCGCATATCCCGGGCGCCGGAGAGGTAGTCACCGGCATCGAGCCGATTTACGCCTGGATCCGGCTGACTATCACCTATGTAGACTCGCTGCAGGCCGCGAAGGACATCGATTTCTACGTTCAGCTCAGTAAGGTCTATTACGAGCATGATGGAAGATACGTCTATGAAGACGGAGTCACCATTGACGTACGACCCGGCGAGGCTTCTTACCCCAAGGCGCTGCGCGCTGAACCGCTCGGCCTGCAGGAAAGCGCCGGGCTCCGCGTGGTCGAGCCGGATGGCAAGGTACGGATGATGGTCTCCGGATCTTCGCCGTTCGCACTGGCGGAGGCTTCGAAAGGCGTCTACCATCTGATCCTTCCGCTGCCGGCGAAAGAAGGAGCGCACCTTGATCTGCTGGTTCCAATGCTGCCCGGGGAATCCGCGGAGGCCGCAAAGGAATACGCGATGGGCTTTGACGGAGCGCTTGCCCAGTGCGAACCATTCTGGTCAAAACGGCCGGCGAGCCTAGCGAAGGTGCATGTTCCGGAAGAGCACATCAACCGCGCCATCGAGCATGGGCTGAAGTTCGCGCAGGTGATTGCAGAGAAGGATTACGTGAACGCGCAGTACACGTTCCTCACCGGATCCTGGGGATACGACAATCTCTGGAGCACCCCCACCTCGATGACCAGCCACATGTTCCTCGATCTGCTGGGATACGGCGAGTGCGTCGAACGGCATATGGAGATATTCCGCAAATTTCAAGGGACGGTAAAACCGCCAGGGCCCACCTATGAAATGAGTCCCGGCTATTTCTGCACGCCAAAAACGCTGACGGCATACAACTGGCTCTCGGACAACGGAGCGATCCTGCTGCAGGCGAGCACGCATGCGCTTTTGACGAACGACGCCGCCTTCATTCAACGCTGGACCGACCCCATCGTGAAATCCTGCGATTTCATAAAAAATGCATGCGCCCGAACCAATCACAATGGAGTGAAGGGCCTGCTGCCGCCCGCGGTTGCGACCGATGAATTGATCCCGACCCAGGCCGTGTGGAGCATTGCGTGGAATTACAAGGGCCTCACGGCCGCCGTTCGCCTGTTGAAGCGCATCCACCACCCCAGGGCCGAGGAGTTTGCCCGCTTCACCGACGCGCAGAAGGCGCTGTTTGCCCGCGCACTCCGCGAGCACTCAGAGCAAGCGCCGCAGTGGACCGATTCACAGGGGAAGAAGCATTTCATGGTCGCCGACAGTTTTACGCCGAATACCGCGACGCACATCTTTGACGCTGCAACCTATCTCGATACGGGCCCCCTGGTGCTGGTTTGGGCCGGCCTGATGGACGCGGACGATGAACTGATGCGCTCGTGCGTACAGTTCTTCCGTGAGGGGCCGAGTACGAAACTTTATGGCTATCGGCCCGATCCGCTGGATAGGGGCGTGCTGATCCACGAGATTTCCACTTGCGAACCCTGCTATAGCTGGAACAATTTTCATTCCTGGCAGCGCTCCGACAGGGAGTCCTTTCTCGAAGGAATGTACAGTCTGTTCATGGGCGCGCTTTCGCAGCAGACATTGATCGGCTGCGAGCACCGGAGCGGCGTGCAGGGCAATATTTTTCCGCTGCCGATGGCGTTTACAATGGCGAGGCTCGCCGTCATCGACGACGAGCTTTCAGAGAACGAACTGCATCTTCTTCGGCTTTGCCCCAGTGCATGGATCAGAACCGGAGAGGAAACAGTTTTCGAGAAGATGCCAACAATCTTCGGCAGAGCGAGCCTGAAATTCCGGCTCATGGAAAAGGGCCGGAACCTTAATGTCACCTTCTGCGGTCAGTGGAGACAAAGGCCGGGTAAGGTGATTCTGCACCTTCCACCGGTGGCTGGGATTTCGAGTATAACGGTGAACGGAAGGCGGCATCCGGCGAAAAAGCGGACCGAGCTGGCTGACGTGTGACCAGGATCGCTCCCAAAGCGGAGGAGACGCAAGCATGCTGCTTCGAGAGATGACGTGGCAGGATATCGACAGGCTGGACCGCTCGACGGTGGCGATCGTCCCCTTCGGCGCGATGGAGCAGCATGGGGCGCACCTTCCGCTCGAAACCGACGCCCTGATCGGTCAAGAAATGGCCCGGCGGGTGGACGAAGCCTGCGGCAGGCGGCTGCTGGTGCTGCCCGCTCAGTGGCTCGGAATTTCCACTCACCACATGGGATTCGCTGGCAGCCTGACTGCTTCCGCCGAGACTTACCTGGCCATGGCAACCGAAATTCTGGGCTCGCTCGCGCACGCCGGGTTCAGAAAGATCCTGGCGCTCAATTCTCATGGCGGAAATGCATCGGCGCTCGATGTAGTTTTGACGAAGTGCCGACAGAGTTTTCCCGACACGCGGATCGTTCTGGTGACGTACTGGAACATGGCCGCACCGGAGCTGGGCGCTCTGCGCGAAAGCGGAGAAGGAGGCATGGGCCACGCCGGGGAACTCGAGACGTCGATCGTGCTGGCCATCAACCCTTCAATAGTCCGCACCAGGATGGCGGGACCTGACGGAAGCTGGCCATGCTCGGAGTTTCTCGCAAGGGATATGCTGCGCGGTGGACCGGCCAGCGTGTCGCGCTCCTTCTCCGATATTAGCCGAAATGGCGCTGTGGGAGACCCGAGCACAGCAACGGCGGAAAAAGGCGAGCGATTCCTCTCTGTGATCGTGGCGAAGCTGACGGAACTGGTGAAAGAACTCGACTCCGGAAAAATCGACGAATTCCGACCTGTGGGCTGATCAATTTTGCGCGCACGCCGAATCCAGAGGCTCCGCACCTCCGCAGGCGAGGGTGGCATCCGAGATTACCGGAGCTTCGCCAGATCCAACTCAACCCCCCAGCCAATGCCTTCCGGCACAATGGCCGAACCATCTGCATAGGCGATGGGCGGGTTGGTGAAGTGACGCTCATAGTAGAGCGGCCCGATAACGTCATGCGCAACTTCCGTTGCCAGCGCTGGCATGGCGACGGCGAGATGCAGCATGGCCGCACTTCCCAGATCCGTTTCCAGATTGCTACCAATCACTAGTTCCAGCCCCGCCGAGGCGGCCATGTTGGCAATCTCCAGCGAGCGGAAGATACCGCCGTTTTTTCCCGGATAAACGCTGAGGAAGTCGCAGGCGTCGAGGCGGATGGCCTCGAGCGCATCCTGTCGGGTAAAAACGGACTCGTCCAGCATGATGGGAATACCGGTACGCTGCCTCAGACGCGCACAGCCGCGAAAATCGCCCCGGCGAATCGGCTGCTCGATCACATTGACTCCCAGTCGCTCGAGATGCTGGAGGGCGCACGTAGCGTCACTTTCCGTCCACCCTGCGTTGGCATCTACGCCCAGATGGAACTCAGCGCCCACCTCGGAGCGCACGGCCTCGACGCGGGCAATATCATCCGATACACGGAAGCCGACCTTCACTTTGGCCGACCGCAGACCGAGCGACGCCGCATACCTGGCCACCCGCGCAGCCTCCCGCGGCAAAAACGCGCCTATCGAAAACTTCTGCGGAATCAGCGGAGGTCGCCTTGGCCCACCTAGTAGCACGCAGGCAGGAACGTTAAGGGCTCTGGCCGCCAAATCGACCAAGGCCATTTCGACAGCGGCCTTGATGAAGGGATTCCCAATAAGAAATTTATCCATCTCGTCGGATAGGGCGTTGAGCTGGAGGACATCTTTGCCGATAAGGAGCGGAGCGAGGATCTCGCGGAGGATGGCTTGAGCCGCCGTCTGGTGCTCGCCGCTCCAGACATGAGCTAAAGTAGCTTCACCGTACCCCGAGAGTCCTTCGTCTACGGTAATTTTTACGATCAAATAATGTGATTCCGGGTGAATTCCCGCGGCGGTGACAATGGCAAGATCGGGTCGTACCCGTTCATTGACAGGAATGGCGTCAACAGACGTGATTATCATAGTGTTCTCGTG
>JBOGMA010000033.1:0-2190 GCA_050746465.1 Acidobacteriaceae bacterium | reverse complement strand
GTGTGGGCCATTGGCACAGGCAAAACGGCGACTCCGCAGATGGCGGCGGACGCGCACGCGATTGTCCGCAAAGAAATCGCCAAGCTGCTGGGTGAGCCGGCGGCGAAGGCGATGCGGATTCTGTACGGCGGCAGCGTTAAGCCGGAGAACGCTTCGGCGCTGATGGCTGAGGCGGAAATTGACGGCGCGCTGGTGGGCGGCGCGAGTCTCGATCCGCAGTCGTTTGCGAAGATCGTCAAGTACTAGCGTTCGGCGCGCAGGGGGTCAGAGCGACAGCAGGTTCGCAACTCGCTGAGATGTTGGCCGCTCCGCTTCTGGTGTTCATGTCTGAGTTTCAGCGCATCATGGGCGTCTCCGAGCTTCCTCCTCCGGGGGAGGCTCGCGAAGTCGCGTATGACGGCAGAGTGCTTTGCATCGCCAATTCCGGGGGCGTGATTTCGGCAATGGACAATGTCTGTCCGCATCGTGGAGGGCCACTGGGGCAGGGGATTGTCGAGGACTGCAAGCTGGTGTGTCCGGTTCATGCGTGGGCGTTTGATCTCGAGACCGGGGCGGCCACGCACGCGCCGAGGTCGAAAGTAGACCTTTACGAGGTTAAGATTGAGGGCGAGGACGTGCTGTTGCGTCTTTGAGAGCAGGGCGATGTCTGAAGTTCCTTCTGAGAAAAACGATCCCGAGCTGAAAGGTAGCGGCTGGTGGTGTCCTATCTGCGCGCGCGCGGTGAGCGATCCACTGGTGTGCGGGGACTGCTCGGCGGTGATCTGCCGGGTGTGCGGAACCCCGCTCGAATCCGCTGACGAGTTGGCCTTTGGGTAAGCGGCAGCAGTTGAAGCAGAGGCCGGAGCGGCCATGGCTCAAGGCCGCGGCTCCGGCGGCTGAGCCTCCGCCGCCGGTGAGTGCGCGCTGGCTGCTGAGCGCGCTGGCTATAGTGCTGGTGGTGGCTGCGGGGTTTGGGTACGTGGCGCTGGGAACAGTCTTCTATGTGGGGCAATGGCAGCTTGTGCTGCATCCTTCAAGAACCATTACGGCTGTGCCAAGCGCGCCGTTTACCGAGATTCATTTTGACTACAGTGATTCCGGAGCGGCGCGGCTGGATGGTTGGTGGATTCCGGCTGCTCCGGCGTCGCGCTGGAACGGGGATACCGTCCTCTATCTGCACGACCAGGCAGGATCGCTGTCCAATGCCGTTGCGGATTTGGATACGCTGCACGCGCTGGGAATCAATGTGTTTGCCATGGACTATCGGGGATATGGCAAGAGTGCGGGGCCGCATCCCACTGAGGCGCGCATGAATGCCGATGCGGATGCGGCATGGAAGTACCTCACGGTCACGCGCCACCTGAACCCGGAGACCGTTGTGGTGTACGGCAAGGGGTTCGGGGCCAGCGTTGCGGCGGAACTGGCGGCGCGCCATGCTCCGGCAGGCGTGGTGCTGGATGCTCCTAATGAGCCGGCATGGAAAACGATTGAGGCCGACGGGCGCTCGAGGATTCTGCCTATGTGGCTGCTGCTGCGCGAGCGATTTGATCCGGCGCAGTGGCTGATTTCGCTGAGTGTTCCCAAGCTGTTTCTGGATCGCGATGGCGCGAAGCCGCGCACGGAGCAGCTTTACCGGCTGTCGGCTTCGCCGAAAAATTATTTTGAGCTGAGGGGCGACAGAGGTTACCAGGCTGCAATGGAGCGGTTTCTGGATCGGGTGCTGCGATAGCGGCGTTGCCCTATGGATTTGGTTGGGCGTCCGCGGCGGTGGAGGGGACGAGAGTAGGAAGATTGCTGGTATGCCCTACTTCGTGGAGGATCGCGTCAAGGTGGTCGAGAACTTCTTCGACGGTCATGGTGTACATCTCGCGGCCGTTGTCGTAGCCGGTTTCGACGGATTGCTTGAGGTAGCGGCCGGCGATCTGGGCGGCGAGCGCGTCGGTGATGGCGTTGCCGGTGCTCTTTTTGTATTCAACCCAGGCGAGGCAGGGCATGGCGATCCATACAGGGCGGCCGCTGACGTCAAAGCGGATGTCGACGGCATCGGCGTGGCGGGTGGCGATGGCAACGATGTTGGCGGTCCAGCGGCAGTGGAGGGAGTCTCCGGTCCAGCGGTCGGTTACGTGGAAGTCCTCGTACATAGGCATCTCCTAGATTATCAGGAGTCGCAGAGCCGTCGGAACGACGACTCGATCCTGGGGTACAAACGAT
>JBOGMA010000032.1:0-11399 GCA_050746465.1 Acidobacteriaceae bacterium | reverse complement strand
GATCAAGGTCATCCACTCCGGCGTGGGCGCCATTACCGAGAGCGATGTGCTCTTGGCTTCTGCCTCGAACGCCATCATCATCGGCTTCAACGTGCGACCCGAGCGCAAGGCCGCCGATCTCGCCGAGCAGGACAGCGTGGAAATTCGCCTTCACTCGATCATCTACGAGTTGCAGGACGAGATTCGCAAGGCCATGCTGGGGCTGCTGGAGCCGGTCTTCAAGGAGAACTACCTGGGACGCGCCGAGGTGCTCAACGTCTTCAGAATTCCGAAGGTGGGAACCATTGCCGGATGCCGCGTAACCGACGGCATTCTGCGCCGCGATGCCGAGCTTCGGCTGATGCGCGGAGGCGAGCAGGTCTACAAAGGCAAGCTCACTTCGCTCAAGCGCTTCAAGGACGATGCTCGCGAGGTCACCAATGGAATGGAGTGCGGCGTCGGCCTGAACTTCAACGACATCCAGGTGGGTGACACCATGGAAGCGTTCGTAACGGAGAAGGTCGCGGCAGAGTTAACGGCGAGCTAAGAAAGCGGCCGACAAGATCCGGCCAGCTAAGAAGCGGTCAGCACTACGCTGGCCGCTTTCTGTTGCCGGAGCCCGGTCTTCTCCAGCATGGGACTGGAGCGGTGAAACAAAGCGGAACCGCGGATGCTCCGCTGGTTTCTGATTTTCGGCGCTCCGATCCGGTCAGTTAGATAAGCGGCCGGCATGCATTGCCGTTTTGATTTTGCCCAGGCCGAAGCGGGATTGAGCCCCAGTGATATACTTGCCACCTGCAATCCCAGCATTTAAAGCAGAGGGTGTCTCCGTGGCTGCGAACGGGCTTCACAATTCCTTTCAACATCCTGAGAATGGCATGACGCTCACGGATATGAACGCCTGCGGGCGGGTGGCCACCCGTTTGAATGAGGTCATTATCTTTCGTTCGACCGGACCCTGGTCCATGCGTTGGATCGAGCGCAATTATCCGACGAAGAACTTTCATGTGAAAGGTAAGAGCTCGGATTGGGGGCCGCAGGCCGGGTTTGTGCCCTATCTTGGCAAATACAGCAAAGTGGGCGGCGACAAGGTAAAGGAAGACACCGGCACGGCGTACAACGATGACGGGCTCCATCACAACTACGCCAAAAAGACCCAACTCTGCCTTACGCTCGAAGAACTCAACATCCAGCTTCACTCGATTTCCGCCGGACGCACCGCGCTTACTGAAATGCAGAAAATCGACCAGAGCGGCGACTACATTCTGTTTGCAAATCGAAGTTCTGACCGCGTGAGATTTGCCTTTCGCGCGGTGTGGGCTCAGCGGGAAGGTCATTACAAAATTTTCGTTTTTGATAAGGTGTTGCCGCTGCGCGCCTTGATCTTCGAAAAATGCGAACCCCTTGAGGTGATGACCAGTTCAGAAGTAGGCGCCAACAATAAGCCTATGACCGGCGACTACGATCTGATGTCCGTGTGTCCCACCTGGGGAAATTACGGCAGCCGCTCCGTTGCGCCAATTTCGAAACCTGGCCTCAATTTCGGCAGGAATGGCCGTATTGAACCGGGGCAGACCTTCGTGGCTCATACAAATCTGGACTCCGCCGTGGACATGCGCCTCAACACCGGCCTTCCCAACCAGATGACCTCCGGCCCGAAACCAAAACCGAAGACTTTTGGAGCGCAGGGCTTCACCGCCGCGCAATATGGCGGAGTGGTGGCCTCAACTCCGGGGATGAGCACCGAACATCCGGACATGGGAAATCTTACCCCGCGAATTCTACGCTGCATTAATGAACTGAACGGGGCGATGGGGCAAGCCGGACCCTTTCGCCGCGTGCATCACAATGCCGAATCCCACCGAAACCTGATTTTCGGCGGAATCGCCGCGGCGGACATGGAGCGGGGAGAAGCCTTTCCGCTCACCGCGTTTCAGCCTGAGGGACTGCGATTGCGGGGCTACGATCAGGTGAATACCCTTGAGAACATGGGTGAATTCAGAAGCTATGCCAGCGCTCTGCATAACGCAGGCTACTTTGTGCCGCGCAATTGGACGTGGAAAATGTCCATCCGGGACGGATTTATCCCTTCACGCGGCTAGACGCTCGCTGCACGGGCAGGCTGGATGACATTCATCACTTGTGTCCTGAACTGCACGCACCGATACTGGACGGCATGAGGGATGCGACGGAAGCCGTGGTGAGGCCACGGACTTCGGCAAAGGCGACACTCGATCACGCCCCGACCATCTGCGCCATCAGCGTGATTGCCATCATGCTGTCAACCATGCTGCACGAGGGACTGGGCCACGCGGCCGTGGCCATTGTCACGCTGCACGCCTCGGGGACGCTCACTTCCCTTGCCTGGTCGAGTTCCTATGACAGCCGTTTGGTCATGGCGGGTGGCACGATCGTCAATCTCATCGCAGGATTTGTATTCTGGCTGCTGCTGCGCGCGGCAAAGAATTCCCGGCCCTCGGTGCGGTTCTTCTTTTTGATATCCATGGCTTTCAATCTGCTGGCCGGCACGGGTTACTTCTTTTTTTCCGGCGTCAGCAATTTTGGAGACTGGGCCGGAGTCATCCAGGGGCTGCACCCGCACTGGCTGCTCCGAGTAGCGCTGGTGGTGGTTGGCGTTGCTTCCTATTACGGAGCGATCGTGCTGGTGGGTGTGAGTACGGTTCGGTATATGGGTGTTGAAGTAAGCGATGCGCGGCGGTTTCGACGGCTGCTATGGGTTCCCTATTTTGCCGCGCTCATCATCGACGGCATCGCTGGAGTCTTCAACCCGTTTGGCTGGCAATATGTGTTTCTGTCGGCGTTGGCAGCGACCGCAGGCGGAAACTGCGGACTGCTGTGGCTGCGCTACTATCTTCCCAAGCGACTCCAGCCCGGTGAGCGTGCTGCGATAAGCCGCAGTTATGCCTGGATTGCGGTGGCGGCGGTGCTGGCGGCAGTTTTCGTCGTGGTTTTCGGGCCTGGAGTTCATTTGCAGGGCTGACTACCATAGAGCAATGCCGATTGCTTCCATGACCATTGAGTTGCGCATTGAGCATGCGCACTCGCTTAAGGATCGACGCCAGGTGGTCCGCAGCCTGAAGGAAAAACTGGGGCACGGGTTCAATATTTCCATTGCAGAACTGGACGAGGCGGTCACGTGGCAGTCGGCGACGATCGGCATTGCCGCGGTTTCAGCTTCGCGGGACTATCTGCAAGGCCAGATGCAGCAGGTGGAGCAGGCGGCCAACCGGATTGTGAACGATCTGGGAGCCCAGATTGCGGATGTTTGGTGGGAATTCGTGGAAAGCGATCATTAAACGGCGGCCGGCAAAGCCGTCCCCTTCGAGAAAAAGATTCAGGCGCCCGCCCCGGAGTCGTCTGTAATCTTTACGATTGGCAGCCCCGTCTTTTTCATCTTGTCGAAGATATCGTCTGTAACAAACGTCCCTTCTCGTTTCGAGGGATTCATCGAAGGCCGTTCGAACCTGTTCCCCTTGGAGTCAACCTTCATAAAGAAGCCCCTCACGTCGATTTGTCGTCCAGTGGGTCCGGTGCCCAGGACGACGACCTCGTTGTAACCGGTCGAGCCCGTCGCTTTGGTTTTGCTGAGTACCTCCTGACGCGACAAAAACCCATACGTTCCCGCTACCCTCTGAAGTTCGCTCATGTTGTCCGTCTTCTCAAACGGCTTGAGCGGGTGTAAGGGGTCCTCGGCGCGATAGTTTTTGAACGCCTGATCCGACGTTGAGGTGCTCACGAAGTTTTCTTCCGGAACCATAAGAATGAAGCCATACGGATAATAAGTGGCCTTGTGGCTCTCATCGATGGCAGAGGTGCTGAGCATAAAGGCCTTCAGCATCGCGGGTTTCGCGAGGATAGACTCGAAAGAGGTTCCGCGGCCTGTATAGGCATTCATCATGCCGAAAACCATATAGCGGAACTGCGTGGGCGCGGTCTGGATCTGCGGAGTTGGCTGAACGGGCGTGAACATCGTGGGATGCCAATCCGCCCGATTGGGCGATGAGCTCATCACGGGCAGCCGTCCCTTGATTTCCAATTTCACTTGCGCGGCGTTCATGTTCGAATATTTGGTTTTGAACGATTCGGCCAGCGCCAGCGGCTGTTTGCCTTCTGTAAAGGCGAGAAACAAGGCGGTGCGGATTCCGTTACGCCGTTCGGTCTCGTCCGGAGTGTTTGTACCCGACCGGGAGCCCAGCGAAAGCGCGGAGGCAACGGCGCTTTTCCGCGCGCCGAGTTCGCTTATCTTCTGTTCCATCAGACCCAAGGAGCCCTGAAAATTCTTACGAATGTAATCCAGCACTCCGTCCAGGCGATCATCATTGGTCTTCATTACTTCTCCTAGGCATTCTGCAGTGGAAATGAATTTGCCCCCATTCTATAAACAGGGCTGCCATGGTGCAAAGACGCGGCTGGATTCTGGTATCCTCTAAAGTTCAATCCAAGGAAAATTCAAAATGGTGGAACCCAGGGCACGTCAGCATCATCGAGACCGCGTTGCCGAGGCGTTGCGAGAGGAGATCAGCATCATGATCGAAGGTGAGCTCTCCGACCCCCGCATCAGCTTTGCTTATGTCACGCAGGTGGCGCTCAATCCGGGCGGAAAATCGGCGGAAATCTATGTTGCGGTCGATGGCGAAGAAAAGGAAGAAGGCGACACGCTGGAAGGATTGATGGCCGCGCGCGGCTACATCCGGCATGAGCTGCATGAGCGAATGGGCGTGCGCCATGTTCCCGATATCGTTTTTCACATTGACCGGTCACAAAAGATGAAGGCCCGCATTGATGAGTTGCTGGGGCGGCAGCGCAGGCGTCGAAAAGAAGCGCCGCTGTGAACCGTACCTGAACCTATGCAGAAGCTGAACGATATTCGCGCCGTGCTCCAGGCCATAGAACGTGGCCGGCGGTTTCTTGTGGCCGCACACGCGAGACCGGACGGCGACGCGGTCGGCTCGATCCTGACCTGCGGCATGATGCTTCGCCAGATGGGTAAGCACGCGGACATGGTTTCGCGAGATGCGGTTCCCTTGCTCTATCGCAGCCTTCCCGGAGTCGAGGGCATTCGACAGACGGAGCGCGTGGACGGCCACTACGACACTGTGATTCTGCTGGAGTGCGATGGCCTGGAGCGCACCGGACTGGCGGGGCTGGAAGGCCGCTTCACCATCAATATCGACCACCACTTCAGCGGCAAGGCGTTTGCCGACATTAACTGGATTGAGAATGACGCCTGCGCGGTGGCGGCCATGGTGTATGAGCTGGCGCTGCTCGCCGGGGTCAGCGTCACTCCGGAAATGGCCACCTGCCTGTACACCGCCGTGCTCACCGACACGGGCTCCTTCTGCTACGCGGGGACGGATGCGCGCACGTTTGAAGTGGCGGCCAGCCTGGTGCGCCATGGGGCCGATCCGGTGTGCGTTGCGCAGCACATGTATTTTTCCAATCCAACGTCGAAAATGCGGGTGCTGGGCGCTGCCCTCTCCAACCTGCGCCGCAAGGGACGGCTGGCGTGGATGTGGATTACGCACGAAGATATTCTTCTTGCCTCCGCCGCCGAGGAAGACTGCGAAGGCCTGGTGAATTACGCGATTGGAATTGCCGGAGTGGATGTCGCGGTGTTCCTGCGCGAGCTGAGCAATCACCGCGTGCGGCTTTCCCTGCGGAGCAAGGGAGCCATCAATGTGGCACAGGTGGCCGAGGAATTCGGCGGCGGCGGACATAGCCACGCCAGCGGCTGCACGCTGGATGGGCCGCTGCCGTTTGCGACCGATCGCATTCTTGCCGCGCTGCGCGCGCGCCTGCAGCAGCCAAGTGAAACCAGCAGCCAGCAGATAAAATAATCGCGTTGTCCGGAAACGAACCGCCGCGTACCGCGAGGCGTGACGTGCCGGAGAGCGGCACTCCAAACCGGTCAATCTGTTAGCTTAAGAGGCGAACTCTTTTTTTGCGACGTGAGCATCCCTTCAAGATTCAAAGCGCTGCGCTATAACCCCACCACGCTATCATCTCGCTTTCCGGCGGTGGGAACAGCGCTCGAAGCCTTAACTCTCTTCATTCTGACGGCGTTCTTTCTGTTTTACGGACTGGTGCCCATCTTTGGGGGAGCGGGCATTGGGCTGGTGGGCGCGGACGAGCCGCGCTATGCGCAGGTGGCGCGGGAAATGCTCCAGCGGCGAGACTTCATCACGCCCTATTTGTGGGGAAAGCCCTGGCTTGAAAAGCCCGCGCTTTACTACTGGCGCGCCATGTACTCCTATCGCGAATTTGGAATCCATGACTGGACGGCGCGGCTGCCCTCAGCCACCTTCGCGTTCGTGCTGGTAGTCATGATCTATCTGCACATCCGCCGTTTTCGCCGCGGCGGCCAGCTTGACGCGGCGCTGATCACCGCATCCTGTGCTGGAATCATTGCCTTCGCCCGGGGTGCTTCCACGGACATGCAGCTTGCCGCGCCCTTCTGTATCGGCATGCTGGGCTGGTATGCGTGGTACGAAACGGACAGCAAATTCTGGCTTTTCGATCTGTATTTTTTCGGGGGAGCTGCCACGCTGGCCAAGGGACCGGTTGCGCCCTTTCTCGCGCTCTGTATTCTTATTATTTTTGCTGCTCTGCGCCGCGAGTGGTCCATGCTGCGACGAACGCTATGGTGGCCGGGCATCTGCCTGTATCTTGCCATGGTTCTGCCGTGGTTCGTCGAAGTGCAGATTCGCAACCCGAGCTTCCTGAAGACATTTTTCCTCCAGCACAATCTGGAGCGCTTCGCGTCCAACCGTTTTCACCATGAGCAGATTTTCTGGTACTACCTGCCCGTCGTTCTGCTGGCCATTACTCCATGGGCGGTGATCGCGATTGCGGCATTCGTGGATGCCATCAAGCAGGCCGTGACGGAGTGGAGCGTACGACGCGCCAAGTATCACTATCCCGGCACCTTTCGGCCTGGCGACGCCTTCCCTGAGTTTCTGGTGCTCTGGGCGCTGATTCCCATTGTCTTCTTCTCGTTTTCGCAATCCAAACTTCCGGGCTACATTCTGCCTTCGGTTCCGCCGCTCACCATTCTTGCCGGTGACTATCTGAACCGATTGCGGGAGCGGGGGCGCGACCTGAAATCCTGGCTGTTGATTCTGCATGCGGTCCTCACCGGCATTCTGACGATGTTTGTGGTGCTCCTGCCACTGCACTTGCAGCACCCGGAATCGATTCCGCCGACCAATGCGATCATTGCGGGAGGAATGACCGGTTTTGCCGCTGCTGTTTTCATCCTGATTGTGGTTTATCGCTTCGGGCTGAAGCGCTTGCGCATTGCCACCATGACCCCGATGATCATCATGCTGCTGTTCATCGTCGGTGTCGGACCATTCCTCGGGATTCCAGCGCCGGCCAGCACCAAGCGGAACATCACGCTGATTAATCTCACCTATTCGGCCCGGCCGCTTTATCAGATCATCAGCAAAATCACGTCTCCTGGCGAACCTGTGGCCGTCTATGACGTGCGCCGCGACGTGGAATTCGGCCTGTCGTTTTATCGAGATAAAAGGGTTGACGATTACGAACGGGACGGCATTCCCGATGCCAGGCACATCCTCGTCATTCGCGAAGCAGCCATCGGCAGACTGAGCGAAATGCTGAAGGGCAGGACATACGAGCCGCTTTTCGCGTATCCTGCTCAGGACCTGATAGTTTATTCGGTTGCTGCACGCGGCCAATAAAGCGGGGCGAATCGTCCGCTCATTGAATTACGTCTGAATCATTAGAAACGCGCGCCAATCTGCGCATCCGACAGAAGAAGGGTAATGGCTTCCGCTCTGCAGCTTGAGATTCTCGACCTCCGCCACTTTTCCGCGGCCAGCCTTCGCCCGCTGCTGGAGACCGAGGCGCGCGTCTGGAGCCAGCGGCTGGAGTGGGACTACCGCCCATCGGCAAATCTTCTACTGCAGTACCTCGACTCACGCGTGCTGCCCGGCTATGTCGCAGTGGAAAATGGCCGCGTCTCCGGATACGTGTTTTGCGTTTATGAAGACCGCAAGGCCGTCATTGGGGACGTGTTCGCGATCCTGCCGCAGCAGATCAACTCAACCAGCATCGAAGTGGGAACCAGGCTGCTGGAGTGCCTGATCGAGTTGCTCCAGCACTCGCCGGGCGTGGATCGCATTGAATCGCAACTTCTGCTGCATCCTCATGAAGAATTGTCCCGGCCTTTCCTCGTCGCGGGCTTCAGCGTTCACCAACGGCTTTTTATGCGCCGCGGCCTGTTGGGAGACGTTCCGCAGCCTTTCCTTGCGCTGCCGGCGGATTTGGAAATGCACGCCTGGCGGGAAGATGATTTCAACGGCGCCGCGCGGCTCATCTCGGCGGCGTACAGCGGTCACCTGGACAGCCATATCAATGACCAGTACCGCTCGGTCAGCGGCTCGCTACGCTTCCTGCATAACATCGTTCGCTTCCCCGGCTGCGGGTACTTCGATGCAAAAGCATCGCAATTGCTCGTCCGCAAAGGCTCAAACGAATTGGTCGGCCTGGTCCTGTGCTCACGGGTGCGCGAGGACGTCGCACACGTTACGCAAATCTGCATTGCAAAAGAAGAACGCGGGCGCGGGCTGGGCCGCATGTTGATTGAACATTGCGCGGCCAATCTGAAAGCACAGGGCTTCCGCGCGCTAACGCTGACGGTGACGGCGGGAAACGAAGACGCCGTTTCCCTTTATCGCCGCACCAATTTTCAGGTAACACACGACTTCGACGCAATGCTTTGGGAACGACCCGCGGGGTAAAAATCAGGCCGTCGTTTCCCCTTCTGCCTTCAGGCGCTCGGCATTGAGGTGGGTGATCAGCGCGTCGATCACCGGCTGAATTTTGCCGTCCATTGCGTCGGAAAGCTGATGCAGCGTCAGGCCGATACGGTGGTCCGTGAGCCGGTTCTGCGGGAAGTTATAGGTGCGTATCTTTTCGCTCCTGTCGCCCGAACCTACCTGCTGCTTGCGCTCTTTCGCCAGCGCCTGCTGCTGGCGCTCCAACTCCATTTCATAAAGCCGCGCGCGCAGCACCCTCATTCCCTTTTCGCGGTTCTTGATCTGCGATTTTTCATCCTGGCAGCTCACCACCGTATTGGTCGGCAAATGCGTGATGCGAACCGCCGAATACGTTGTGTTCACAGACTGCCCGCCGGGGCCCGATGAACAAAATGTATCGATGCGCAGGTCCTTCGCCTCGATCTTCACGTCCACGTCTTCAGCCTCGGGCAGCACCGCGACGGTGATGGCCGACGTATGGACGCGGCCCTGTGTCTCCGTTGCGGGAACGCGCTGCACGCGGTGCACGCCACTCTCGTATTTGAGCTGCGAGTAGACGCGGTCGCCTTCAATAATGGCAATAATTTCCTTGAGTCCACCAACGGAGGATTCCGAGCTCGAAAGCACTTCCACCTTCCAGCGCCGCAGCTCAGCGTAGCGCGAGTACATGCGGAAGATCTCGGCGGCAAAGAGCGAAGCTTCATCACCGCCGGTTCCGGCGCGGATTTCAATGACGACGTTCTTTTCGTCGTTCGGATCTTTGGGGAGCAGCAAGAGTTTGAGATCTTCCTCGATTTTCGGCTGACGCGCCTCAAGCTCGGCCAGCTCCTGTGCGGCCATTTCACGAATCTCCGGGTCGCTCTCGTGCAGCATCGCGCGCGCGTCGGCAATGCCGTTTGCCACGTTGCGATATTCGCGAAACTTCTCCACCACGGGCTCCAGATCGCGGTGCTGCTTGGCCGCTTTCTGATACTTCTGCTGATCCGCAAGCACCTCGGGATCGGCCAACTGGAGGCCCAGGTCTTCGTACCGGGTTTCAATTTGTTCGAGACGATCAAACATTGGATTCCTTCATGCCGCAACGGCGGCGAGGCTTGAAAATTGACGCAAGGAGACGGCGGTGGCGGCGAGGGCCGCTAAAGAAGGGCGCGAAGAAGGCGCTGATGCCGCATGAAGTTATTCTACTGCTTTTTAGATGTGGCAGCCGTGAAACCGATTCGCAGGCGCATCTATAGTAATCACCATGCCTGCCCGCTTCCTTGCATTCGCCCGGCTGTGCGATGCACTGGCCGCCACGACAAAGAAGCTCGAAAAACGCGGCCTGATTGCCGATGCGTTGCGCAGCATGGATACGCACGACGCCGCTCTTACTGCGCTCTACCTCGCCGGAATGCCCTTCCCCGAATCTGATCGACGCAATCTGAATACTGGCGGCTCGCTGCTCTCAAAAGCGCTTGCCGAGGCGAGCCATGCCAATCGGCAAGCCATGCACAATGCGTATCGACGTTATGGAGACCTGGGCTCCGCCGCGCAGGAACTCTTGGGCGGCCACAAACAGTCTGGCGAACCGCTGACGCTTGAAGATGTAGAGGTGGCCTTCAGCGCGATCGCCGTTGCGCGCGGGCCGGGGGCGAAGTTGCCCATCCTCCTCGATCTGCTGCGGCGGGCCGAACCCGTGGAAGCGAAGTACCTTATCAAGCTGGCAACCGGCGACATGCGCACCGGAGTCAAACAAAGCCTGGTTGAAGAGTCGATCGCCGAAGCCTACTCCGCTGAGATTGCCACGGTGCGGCGCGCCGTCATGCTGCAGGGCGATCTGCAAGCCGTCGTCATCATGGCGGCGGAGAAGCAACTCGCCGAAGCAAGGATGAAACTCTTCCACCCGCTGGGCTTCATGCTGGCCAGCCCGGTTGAGAGCGTGAAGAAAGCGGTGGAGCGTTTCGCCGAGGAAACCGGCGTGAGCGAGGCTCCGCTGCGGCGCGTGAATCTTGAAGATAAGTACGACGGCATCCGTGCGCAATTGCACTGCGGCGATCCAGCGCAGCCGGGCCGCGTGGAGCTTTTTTCGCGCAACCGCGAGGACATTGGCGCGAGCTTTCCTGAACTGCGCGAGGCCTTTGCGCGAATAAGCGAGCCAATTATTCTCGACGGTGAAATTCTGGCCTGGAACCCGCGCGATGAACGCGCCTTGCCTTTTTCTGCGCTTCAACAGCGGCTGGGGCGCAAGCAGGTTTCCGCTGAAATGCTCGAGCAGACGCCGGTCATCTACATGGCATTTGATGTGCTGTATCGCGGCAGCTTGATGCTGGAGCGGCCGCTGCACCAGCGTCGCGCGCAACTTGAGGAAGTTGTCTCGCAACACGGCCCGGACACGGTAGCCGCGGGAGGCGGGAACCAGCCGCTGCTTTTTGCGGAGAGCGCGGCTCCTGCGTTTCCGCGCCTCAAGCTGGCGCCCGCTGTGCATTTGCAGAGTGAGGAACAGCTTGAGCGCGCCTATACGGAGGCGCGGCAGCGGGGCAATGAAGGCGTGATGCTGAAGGACGTTGCCAGCAGCTACCAGCCCGGGCGGCGCGGGCTGGCTTGGCTCAAATTGAAACGTGAGTTAGCCACGCTCGA
>JBOGMA010000031.1:0-5613 GCA_050746465.1 Acidobacteriaceae bacterium | reverse complement strand
GCCCGCAGCACCTGCAGCTCGCCCGCGGTCACCACATAGAAAGGAACGTCCTGATCACCGACGTCTATCAGCACCTCATCGCGCTGGACCGTGCGCCTGACGCCGAGTTTCGCCACGCGCGCCAGCTGCTCAGGCGTCAGCGTGGGGAAAGTCTCCTCGGCGGGTGAGGCCTGGATGGGCAGGATCTGGCTGACGGCATCGGTCATGGTGCGGGTACTTTAGCAGTGTCCGGAAAAGGGAAATTCCCAGACAGGGGGTTTTGGCCCCCGATCCCCCCAAATCAGACCCCGACGGGCTGGTCTCAGGGGTGGTTAGTCGCCGGCGCTACGGTGGTGGTGGTTGGCGATCGGCCGCGCTATCGATGCCAATTGGATGATTTTGGTGCCCTTTTCGACCAATCGCCCAGATCGGCAAAAATATCGGCAATAATAGCCTTATGAGGGTAGCAATTTACGCATTTGACCCTTAAATAACAAAGAGTTAGACTATTTTCAGATCGGCAATAACATCGGCGGTTTTATAGTGCTATCAGAACGTATCTCAGCGATGGAACCCTTATTTCCGGGCAATGTGGGCCCGTTGAAGGATCTCGCCTTCGATCTTACTAAACGTGCTTCGTCCCTCGGAGCCAAACTCCACCCTATTACGCATCGAGCCATAGCTGAGTTGCTACGGATCACCAATAGCTACTACTCAAATCTAATTGAAGGTTACGGTACCCGTCCGATCGACATTGAACGTGCTATGCGGAATGGATTCTCGAAGAACACTCGTACGCGCGCCTTGCAGGAGCTTAGTCTTGCGCACATCAAAGTCCAGCATTTGGTGGAAAAGCGATTGACTACGGAGCCGGAACTCTCGCCGTCAAGTGGAGATTTTCTGCTATGGCTGCACAAAGAGCTTTATAAGAGGCTTCCTGAAGAGTTTCTCAAAGTGAAAAGCGACCGTGGTGATCGTGAACTTGGCGTCAAGCCCGGAGAGTGGCGTAATGATGAAGTGGCTGTTGGGGAACATGTTGCCCCGGCGCATGCAGCAATTCCGAATTTTATCAATCGATTTGAAACATTTTACAAACTCGATCGTTTTCATGGCGATGAGCAGTTAATTGCTGTTGCAGCTATGCACCATAGATTTGTTTGGATACATCCTTTTATTGACGGTAATGGACGCGTGGCCAGGTTGATGACGGATGCCGCATTAATGCGAATTCTTGGCGCAGGATATGGCATTTGGACAGCAAGTCGAGGGTTTGCCAGATCAACTCCAGATCATGTCTCATACAAAGAAGCGCTAAGTATCGCAGATAGTCCTCGTGAGGGGGACCTTGATGGCAGGGGAAACTTATCTGAAAAGGGACTTGCCGGATTTTGTCGATATTTTCTTGAGACATGTTTGGATCAAATCAACTACATGGCAAACCTCGTTGAACCCGATAGGCTGATCGAACGCCTGGAAGGCTATGTGCAACTTCGTGCTGCTAAAGCGCTACCAAAACCCGATGGAAAACCAGGTGCTCTTAAAGTCGAAGCGGCTCATCTTTTACGTGAAGTAGCTCTGCGAGGAGAAGTTCCGCGTGGTGAAGCATCAAGAATCATGGGCTTGTCCGAGCGGACAGCTCGAGATGTGCTTTCAACGATGATTTCAGAAGGCCTGCTGGTTTCCGATTCACCTAAAAAACCCGTGAGACTATCAATCCCGATTGGCGTCACGTCTATTTGGTTCCCAAATCTCTATCCTTCCGTCGATGCGCTGACAACCACGGGGCCTTAAAGTTGAATGTTGACCTTTGGTCTAAATATGGCGCATGGTTTTCGCATGTAGATTAAGGAATTGAGGGCTATCATGGAAAGTAGAAGGGAACGTCCTGATCACCGACGTGTATCAGCATCTCATCGCGCTGGACCGTGCGCCTGACGCCGAGTTTCGCGACGCGCGCCACCTGCTCGGGCGTCAGCGTGGGGAAGGTCTCCTCGGCGGGCGAAGCCTGGATGGGCAGGATCTGGCTGATGGCATCGGTCATGGTGCCGATACTTTAGCAGTGTCCGGAGGGGTTGGCGGTGTCATCTTCCCATGCACGGGAAGTCAGAGCTGGCGCGGCTATCGACCGGGGGCTGAAAATTGTAAGCGCCACGAAATTTGATCGCGCGCGATTTGTGACAGTGCTACGCCGGGCTCCGTGACTAGCTTTGCGAGCTCACGTTTGAATCTTCTTTCGGTTGCCATGGGCGACCTTCGGTTGCATCATTACGCCTTAATTCGGCTCCCTTCAAAACGGCAGCAGTCCAGTAGTACTGAATTTGTGAGTAATCTGAGAAGGGAGTCGGTCTCATAGCAATTGTAAATTGGCCACCGATACAAATATGTTCACAATCATAATGCTCTTGTTGATATTAACAGCTGTAGTCGCCAGTGCTGCTCTGCTATGGCAGATTAAGAGCAAGTTGTCTGCCAAAGAAGGTGATACCGCAATAACCACTATTCGCGAGGAGTTTAGGCTTAGCCGCGAAGAGCAGGCGCGAGCAAATCGGGAACTACGAGAAGAGTTGAGTGCCGGACAGACACGCGCCATCGACACATTAGTCAAGACACTGGGTGAGTCCGCTAAAGGCTCCTCAGACCAGATGGAACGAGTACGGCAACAGATTAAAGAACTCACTGAGAGTAACGACGCTCGCTTGGAACGTGTCAGAACGACTATCGACACGCAATTGAAGCAGCTGCAAGATGGCAACGAAAAGAAACTCGATGAAATGCGCAAGACCGTGGACGAGAAGCTACAGGGAATGTTGGAGCGTCGGCTCGGCGAGTCGTTCAAACTCATTAGTTCGCAGTTGGATCTTGTGTCAAAGGGCTTAGGTGAGATGCAGGTCTTGGCTACAGGTGTAGGCGACTTGAAGCGGGTGCTTACGAATGTCAAGACGCGCGGAACGTGGGGTGAGGTTCAGCTAGGCGCGATTCTTGAACAAATTCTGACCCCCGATCAATACGAAAAGAACTGGCGCCCCCATCCCGACACTCAAGCTAGTGTCGAATACGCAATCAAACTCCCAGGACAAGGAGGCGCTGGCGAGGCCGTGTTCCTGCCTATTGATGCTAAGTATCCACAGGATGACTATCAGCGAATTGTAGACGCAGCAGCGTTGGGCGACCTTGAGGCAGTGGCCGCTGGCCAAAAAGCTCTATTTGCCTCGATACGGCGAATGGCGCAGGACATCTCCAGTAAGTACATCTTGCCACCGCTGACCACCGATTTCGCAATAATGTTCCTGCCTACAGAAGGGCTGTACGCAGAAGTACTACGGGAGCCCGGCTTACATGAAGACATTCAGCAACGTTTTCGCGTCGTAATCACTGGGCCCACAACGTTGTCCGCAACCCTCAATAGTCTGCGCATGGGCTTCCGTACTTTAGCGATAGAAAAGCATTCCAGTGAAGTGTGGAAAACACTGGGGCGAGCCAAGACTGAATTCGGGAAGTTCGGCGAAATCCTAGACCGAGTCAAACGGCAACTCACAGCGGCTGCAAACACTATAGATGAGACCGGTGTCCGGACACGTGTAATTGAGCGAACTCTCCGCGAAGTCGAAGCTTTACCGGTAGATGGGAGTCCGTCCTCACCAACTCTAGAAGATGAGAGCAAGGAGTAACCAGTGACAGGGACGGTCAATCGTACTGAAGCGGATCAATCACATGGCGTTCGCGCGGCAGCCCAGAGTGTCATGTGGGTTAGTGCTACCGCAATCCGGAATTTCCTTCTGGACGATCCGATTTTGGACTGGTTCGAACTATTCGGCACTGATGAGGGGTTCGTACGTGACGATCACCTTGACGGATACGATGAACGTGCCGACTACGCTCGCTTTTTGTTCAAGAAGGGCAAAGAATTCGAGGCCGCAATCCTACGATATCTCAAGACGGCCGAGGCGAGGCGGGGTGATCCACTTGTTCGCGTGGTTGACCGAACTCTTGCGGCCACGCCAGACGATGGTGTTGGCCGCGCTTGCTTTGATGCAACACTGCAAGCCATGAAGGACGGTGTGGCAGTCATCTATCAAGGCATGGTATGCGACCCGACCAGCCGCACATTTGGATATCCAGATTTCCTCATTCGCAGCGATATCCTTGGAGAATTGTTCCCGGAGATGGTCGGAAGCGTGGATACACATGTTGGCGCTCCCGCAATCGGCACCATCGACCATCATTATGTTGTTGTGGATGCCAAGTACACTACGTTGAAACTCAACGCTCAACAAGAGCTTGGGAACGATGGTTCGCAACAAGCGTACAAAGCACAGTTGTTCATTTACAACAGAGCGCTGGGTGTAACACAGAAGTTCACACCTCGGTTCGCGTATCTGCTGGGAAGAGGTTGGACCCAGGGGAAGAATAGGGGCGACAATGCCATTGATCGTCTTGGACTCGCGCCCCAGAATGGAACTTTGGCTCACGGTATTCCGCTGGCCCCGAAGGTCGAAGACGCTATTGCGTGGGTCCGCCGCTTGCATCAAGACGGTTCTAAATGGGTGCTGATGCCAGCACCAAGCGTGGAAGAATTACGACCAAACGTAAAGAATACCGAAGATTCGCCTTGGCACCACGCTAAACACCAAGTTGCCTCTGATCAGGGAGAGATCACATTGTTATGGCAGGTAGGAATAGAAGCCCGTCGCAGTGCAATACACGCAGGGATTACGAACTGGCGTGATCCGCGCTGTACTGCCGCCAGCCTAGGAGTAAAAGGGGCTTACTTGAGTAAGGCCGAAGCGATCATTGAGGTGAATCGCGATGGTCGTGACCCGCCTGTGCGGCCAGCCAAGGTTACGGTTGGTGAAGCGTCATGGCGCCCCGCTGCCCAGCTCGAATTCTTTGTGGATTTTGAGACGGTAAACAACCTTGATGACAACTTCGCATCATTTCCGGCAAAGGGAGGGCAGACACTAATCTTCATGATTGGCTGTGGGCACATAGAAAACGGCAAATGGCAATTTGAGTGCTTTACAGCCCGACAGTTAGATGAGCCATCGGAAGCCGGCATCATTAATCAATGGATTCAGTACATGGACACTGTGCGAAGACGAATCGCTCCCAACCTCACTACACCAAACGTCTACCATTGGTCATTTGCTGAGATATCCACCTTGGAGTCAGCGTACAACTCTGCAATCAATCGCCATCAGGGGAATAAGTGGAACACGCCACAATGGTATGACCTCTTGAAAAACGTGGTTCTAGCCGAACCATTTGTGGTCCGGGGTTCGATGCGATTCGGACTAAAGTCCGTCGCGAAAGGACTTTTCGCACTCGGCTTTATCGCGACTAATTGGGCAGATGGCGTCGCCGACGGTCTAGGAGCTATGGCTGCAGCTTGGTGGGCAGATAACGAGGCCAAAGCAACGGGCGTGGCCATGGAAGCTCTGCCGCTCATGCAGAGCGTTGTTCAATATAACGAGGTCGACTGCCGTGTGATGATGGAAATACTTCATTATTTGAGAGCAAAGCACTGACCCCCTCATTTATGGAGATCTGCATGCCACACCAATTCAGGCTGCTGTCTCAACTTACAAGCGCTAAATTCAAGAATATGGACCCCAATCGCGACCGATAATCCAGTTG